>CABTZP010000001.1 GCA_902489375.1 uncultured Tissierellia bacterium
CTTCATTGCCAAAGACCAAAGACCATTTCTCAGGCGGCGCCTGGCCGGGAAGGGGGGAAGCCTGGGGATCGAGCATAAAAAGAAAGAGTTTTCGGTTCGGATCCGGAAAAGCCCTCCGATATTCTTCCAAATTGTGATAATGGCTATAGCGAAGATGAAAAACGGCCCCCATCGAAGAACGAATCGTTCGAGGATGATCAAAGTCGCAGGAATCCCCCAGGGTCACCAGATCGTGCAAGCCAAAGGCAAGAAGGGATCGGGAGATGTTTCCCAGGTTTCCCATATCGGAAACCCGGTCCAGGACCACATGGTTTTTATCTCGAACCCCTTCATGAACCGTCTTAAAAACGCCAACAAGGTAGGTATTTCCTTTTACCGCCAATCTTTTGATCTCCTTATCGGCGATCCGGTAGGGAATCTTTTTTTCTTCCAGGAGGCCGATGACCTTCTCCTTTTCCCGAAAATCCGAAGAAATGAGAATGTCCATAATCTTTTCCGGCGCATGCAAAATCAGCTCCATGGTCGGAAAGGCCCCCAACGTATAGGAGTACCCTTCCTCTTTTTTATATTTTTTCCAGACCATCAGCCCTCCCTTTTGCCCAGACCTTTGCGAAAGCAAAGCGGGCGTAAAGCCTATTTTTCAAAGAAAAAGAATCCTTCGTCTTTCCATTATATTCCTTCCCCCAAAAGGCCAGGAAAAATGTTTTCCTGGATCTTTTCCCTTTTTTGTTCGATTGAAAGGGAATTCCGATATAATACTAGAAAAGCCAAGGGGACCTTTTGCCAAAGACATATTCTTTGCATCCTATTTTTTCCAGATCCCAGTGAACTTTCGAGGAGGAGTCCATGAATCGCAATGAAGAAAACCTAACCATGCTCTTTGATTACTATGAAATGACCATGGCAAACGGTTACTATGAATATGGAGCCGGTGATGTGATCAGCACCTTTGATCTGTTTTACCGAAAAAATCCGGATAATGCCGGTTTTTCAATCTTTGCCGGTCTAGAATCCATTATTGATTACATCCAGAATCTGCATTTTTCCAAAGAAAATATTGATTTTTTGAAAAAGAAAAAAGTGTTTAATGAGGAGTTTCTAGACCGTTTAGAAGACTTTCACTTTACCGGAGATCTTTGGGCGGTTCCCGAAGGAACGGTTGTCTTCCCCCATGAGCCCCTCATTACCGTCCAGGCGCCCGTGATTGAAGCAAGCCTTCTGGAAACCATGCTCCTTCTTACCGTAAACCACCAGAGTCTCATTGCAACGAAAGCAAATCGAATCGTTCGCGCAGCAAAGGGCCGGCCAGTCATGGAGTTTGGGTCCCGTCGGGCTCAGGGGCCGGATGCCGCGACCTTGGGAGCCAAAGCCGCCTATATCGCCGGCTGCGTCGGGACGGCCAATACCCTTTGCGATGAACGTTTTGGGGTCCCCGCCCTGGGCACTATGGCCCATTCCTGGGTCATGAATTTTCCCAGTGAATTTGATGCGTTTAAGGCCTATGCCAAAACCTATCCCAATAACTGCGTTCTTCTTGCCGATACCTATGATGTCTTAAATTCCGGCGTTCCCAATGCCATTCGGACCTTTAAAGAAGTCCTGGCGCCCATGGGATATCGCCCGGGCGGAATCCGTCTGGATTCCGGAGATATCGCCTACCTGAGCAAAAAAGCCCGGATCATGCTCGATGAAGCAGGTTTCCCGGATGCAACCATTGTTGCCTCCAACGGATTGGATGAGTACCGGATCCGGGATATTTTGGACCAGGGCGCTCAAATTAACAGTTTTGGCGTGGGTGAGCGGCTGATTACCGCAGCCTCGGATCCAGTCTTCGGCGGCGTTTATAAGGTCAATGAGCTAAAGATCAAGGGCGAGCGTGTTCCTAAAATTAAGGTCACCGAAAATGTCGATAAAATTACTACGCCTGGCTTTAAGCACTTTTACCGGTTCTATGATCAGGAGGGCATGGCCCTGGCTGACCTGATTGCTCTAGCCGATGAAAAATTGCCGGACGGAGAGCCTTTTGAAATCTTCCACCCCATATACACCTGGAAAAAAACCCTCCTTAAAAACTATCAGATCCGCCCCATGCATGAGCATATTTTCCATGAAGGAAAACTGATTTATGACCTTCCCAGTCTCCAGGAAAGCAAGGCCTATTGCCAAAAAGAAATCGAATCCCTCTGGGAGGAATACCGTCGTTTCGATCAGCCCCATATTTATAAGGTCGATCTTTCTAAAGATCTCTGGAATCTCAAGCAAAAACTTTTAAATGAAGAGCGGGCCAAGGTTTTTCATATCGATTAAAGACGATTTTCTTCGATCAAGTTTTGCTTTCCAAAGATCCGCCTTTCTTTGCGCCATGAATTTTCTCAATAAAAGGATAAGAAACCCGAAGAGAGCTGCTTTTTTTCTCTCTTCGGGCTTCTATTGATGAAAAGGATCTTCCGGTTTCTCCCCCCGCGATCCAAAATGGCGGTCCTTTTGCCATCCAATCCCATTCGTATTCTATTTTATTGTGCGTCTTTCATAAAGGGTTCGTTTAATAGGGCTGATCCTGTAAAGAGTGCTCCAGCGCCATGGCCGCGGTAACAATGGCCGTCAGGAAAACATCCTCTTCGGTACATCCACGGGAAAGGTCGTTGATCGGGGCGTTAAGGCCAAGGAGGATCGGGCCGAGGGCAAGGTAATGGCCCAGGTGCTGACCGATTTTATATCCGATATTTCCAGCATCTAGGTTGGGGAAAATGAAGACGTTGGCATGCCCGGCAATTTTTGATCCCTGCGCTTTTCTGGCGCCGATGACCGGAACAACAGCCGCGTCGAACTGAAGCTCCCCGTCGACAGGAAGTCTGGGGAACATCTTATGGGCAAGCTTTGTCGCTTCCACCATTTTTTCCTGTTCGGGAGAAGATGCCGACCCTTTGGTTGAGAAGGAGAGCATGGCAATCTTGGGGTCAATGCCGAACATTTTCGCGAATTTTGCCGCATCGTGCGAAATATAAACCAGCTCTTCCGGCGTAGGCATAATGTTTACCGCAATGTCCGCGAACACATATTCCTGATTTTCCGGACCGACCATGATCATCGCGCCGGAAACCAGCTTGGAATCAGGAGAAGTCTTAATCAGCTTCAAAGCCGGGAGAATCGTTTCCGCTGTTGAACCGACTGCGCCGGAAATCATCCCATCCGCCAAACCCTGATAAATTAACATGGTTCCAAAATAGTTGGGATTGCGCAGCATTTTACGGGCGGTTTCTTCATCTTCCTTCCCATTGCGGCGTTTGACGTAATCCTCTACCATTTTATCAATATCCGGATAATTATTAATGTCAATAATCTCCAGGTCCCCGATATTTTTACCGATTTCCTTTGCCTGAACAGTAATGACATCCGGCTGTCCTAAAACGATGGGGTGAATATATCCCAATTCCTGATGGCGGATCGCCGCGCTTAAAACACGCTGAGAATAGCCCTCTGCAAAAACAATACGCAAACCATGGCCTTTAATGCGATCCTGCAAGTCTTTAATGATACCCATAAACCCTCCTTGAATTCAAAAACCGCCTTCTACGGGAAGCGGCGAAAGTCGAACTCTTCCGCCTTTCTTCAGTCATTTTTGATCTTTTCTAAAGTGTACTCATTATAGATCATAACACTTTATTGCATACCCGCAATTCAGAGAAAATCATTTATTTCTTTCGATTTGTCAAAAATATGTGTTTTTAAAATACCAATTTTTAGCGGATTTCCCTTCCTTCTCGCCTGAGTGCTCAGCCAAATTTTATTTTTGAATGGCCTTTTCCAAAGCTGATGATTCTTCACGAGATAGGGCCTGCTCTGACTCACCATTTTTTATGGTTTTACAGAAGATGTTCGACCCCTCCGAAGAATAAATCGAAGTCAGAAGAATCCCATCCCGATGCTCATCCAGAAGGACCAGACTAAAGGAATGCTTGCCCGAAAGCTCTTCAAAGGCGTCATACCGATTCATGCACACCTTGGAAATGGCTAAAGAAAGTTGATCTTTGAGGAGATTTGACTGGACCTTAAGCTGCTTTTTCTGGCTTTCTTCCTGAGCGCTTAGCCTCTGTTCCGTTTCTTTTTCAATCCGGTCCATTCGATCTGTCAAATCAATGTTTGTCGACTGAAGGGCATCTCGGGTCTTTTGATCAATCGCAGAAAGACTCTGATTGACAAAAAGATCCAAATCTTCAACCGCTTGGATCCGCTCTCTTTTTTCTTCCGCCATCGCGTCATTGGTCTGTTTTTCAAAGGACTTTAAGGCCTCGGCAACCCCATCAAAACGCACAAAGGCTTCTTCTTCATCTTTTTTCATTCTTCGGTCCAAATCATTGGTAAATTCCTGAACATGGGTCTGGACAAAAGCCGTGAGCTTCTCGATGGCCTGAATATTTTCTCCTTCAACCTGATCCATCCGGGCATAGACTTGTTCGTCCAGCCTTTTCATCTCCGAACTAAGTTTTTCTTCTGTCGAATGAAAATCCGCTGATAACTGGCCTGTCACGGTATCAAATTTTTCATTTAGGGCCTTCGTCTTCTCTTCATTGGCAGCTTTTACCCAGGCTTCCAGATCTTTTACCGTTTGGTCGGTTTTTTCATCCTTTTCTTTAAAAAGATCAAGATCCGTTCCAAACTGAAGCAAAAGCTCTTCCATATTGACGTCTCCATGACCTCGGAGCAGATGATTATACCTTTTGTTCAACCGGTCAATTTTTGAGCGGGTATTAAAGGAAAAATAGAGGCTGGCCCCGGAAAGAAGGAAGGCAAGAATGCCAAAAATAACCATGGCCTTACTCATTTTCTTCACCTCCTAAAAGCTTTTCCGAAAATTGATTCAGATCTTCCAGGGAATAGCAGGCAATTTGAATGTCCCAGCCTTTCTTTCGAGAACAAATGGTCACCGGCGTGCCCAAAGTCTCTGACAATCGCTCTTCCAGATCTTGAATAAAGATATTATTTTTTTTCTTTTTTAGGCTGGCTGCGCTCATCTTTTTTTCAGCGGCATTTACATTCAGTTTTCCCGTAAGAAAAAGATCTCGGATTTTTCCTCTCTTTTTTAAATCCGGCTCAGAAAGGAGGGTCCTGGCCTGCGAAGAAGAAAGCTTCCCCTCAATAAGGGCTTTTTTGGAAAGATCATCTAAGGAATCCAGACGGCTGATGTTAGCAATATATGCCCTTGATTTTCCCAAAAGCCTTGCTAAGGCTTCCTGGGTGAGCGCATGGTCCGCCATAATTTCCTTATAGGCCTGAGCCTCCTCCAAAGGATTGAGATTCTCCCTTTGAATATTTTCCACCACAGAAAGAAGTGCCCCTTTCTTTTGGCTGTCCCTGCGGATCATCACCGGAATTTCGCGTAATCCCGCCTCTTTGGCTGCCCGGTACCTTCTCTCCCCCGCAATGATAAGATACGGGGCGTCCCCTTCCTCCCTCGGATGTTTTTCTAAAACAACAATCGGCTGCAAGAGCCCATATTTTTTAATCGAATCAGAAAGCTCTTTTAACGCCTCCGGATCAAAATGCTTCCTCGGCTGATCCGGATTCGGCGAAATCTGCTCTAATGGAAGCATTTGGGTCAAAAGCTCGGTTTGCGTCTGATCTCTTTGAGGTCTTTTTTTCTGGGCGGATTCCTTTTCTTTATCCTGGATCGGCTTTTCTGCCTTTGAATCCTTTTTTTGTCCCTCCTCAGCCCTCTTTTGCTCTTCCGAAAGCGTATTTTCTTCTTTTTCATCAGGATCGGGAATCAGAGCCGCTAATCCCCGTCCCAGTCCTCGTTTTTTGGCCATGTCATTTCTCCCTTATCTATCGCGCCTGTTTTCCTGGCTTGGCTTTTTTCCCTATCCATGCGAAACCTTCGGATTTCTTTCATTTTTTCATTTGCTCGTCTTTTCTTTTTTTCAGCTCTTTTGCCAGATTGATGTAGGCCTGAGCACCTTTGGAGAATCGATCAAAGTGAATAATACTTTCTCCATAGGATGGAGCCTCGGCTAAACGAACATTTCGTGGAATCACCGTCTTAAAAACTCGATCTCCAAAATATTTTTTTACTTCTGCTTCGACATCCTGGGCAAGATTGGTCCTTCGATCGACCATGGAGAGAAGAACCCCCTCCACCTCTAAGGCGGGATTGATGCTTTTTCTGATCATCTCAAGGGTAGAGACCAGCTGGCTGACCCCTTCCAAGGCGAAAAATTCAGTTTGAATGGGTATCAAAACGGAATCTGAAGCCGCCAGGGCATTGAGACTAAGCATCCCTAAAGAGGGGGGACAGTCGATAAAGATATAATCATACCGGTCCTTCACCGCTTCCAAAGGTTTTTTTAATCTCAGGTTTCGGTCTTCCAGACCCAGGGCTTCGATTTCAAAACCGGTCAGATCCGGACTTGACGGAATCAAATGCAGGTGACTGTTTTGGATGTCTTTTTTTGCCTGATCCATCGTCGCGTTGCCCAGTAGGACCTGATAGAGATCCGCCGTAAGAGACTCCTTATCCACGCCCAATCCCGAAGTGGTGTTGCCCTGAGGATCCATATCCAGGACCAAAACTTTTTTCTTTTTTAAGGAGGTATCGGCGAGCGCCGTGGACAGATTGATGACGGTTGTCGTTTTGCCGACCCCGCCTTTTTGATTGTACACGCTAATAATTCGAGTCATGGTTCCATCCTTTTTTGGCCTTCTTTTCGAAGATTAATCGTTGCCCGATCAATCGCCTGGTTGCAAATGATTCGTCGAATCATCTGCCGGCCGGTGTGGAGCTGGTATTCGTAAATCTCAACTTTTTCTCCGATGCCAATGCCCAAAAAGACGTGGCCGACTTCAGCGCCTTCTGGTCCTGCGTATCCAGTTGTCGCAATGCCCACATCGCATCCCGTTTTTTCCCGCAGGCCCTTTAACATTGCCCGGCAGGTTTTCTCAGAAACGGCGGAATCCCTTTTTAAAATTTTCTCAGGAACCCCAAGGACCTTTTGCTTGGCTTCATCACTGTACACCACAAAAGACCCTTTGAAGGCTTTCGATGCTCCCGGACAATTGACAAATCTTGATGCCACCATTCCTCCAGTAAGGCTCTCCGCCATGGAAATCGTATAGTTTCTTTTTAACAGCTCCTTTAAAAGGGTTTCCTCCCGGCTTTCTTTATTCCAGTTGATGACTTTTTCTCCCAATTTTTCCTGGACAAGTTTAAGTCCCTTGTTCAAGCATTGATTTGCTTCTTCTTTGGTCTTTGCCTTCGCCGTAATGCGAACAAGGGCACCATCTGGCTTGACGTAGGGAGCAAAAGTAGGATTGGTGAAATTTTCCATTACGTATTCTAGCTCTTTAAAAAGCTGATATTCCCCAAGCAACCCCACCTTTACCTCCATAGAAAGGGTTGCAGCTTTGGCATGGTCCATTAAAGCCGGAACTAAGGCTAAGTCGACCATAGGCTCAAATTCGTCCGGTGGGCCTGGCAAAATGACAATGATTTTGTCTTTTCCATAGGCCTGAAAGGGAATCCATGCTCCAGAAGAGGTCCCGACAGTATTTTTTAATATTTTTGAACCCTGGGGAAAGATATAGGTTCTTTCTTCATCTTTTATGGACTCAATATCCCCTTTAAAGAAGGCGGCAATTTGTTTTTTGCTCCCTTCGTCAATTTCCGTAGGAAGTCCAACGTATTGCAGAACGATGTTTTTGGTAATATCGTCATTCGTTGCGCCAAGGCCCCCCGACGTAATAACCATGTCCGATCGGGAAACGGCTAAATCCAGTGCCTTCAACAGCCTTTGATCATTGTCGCCAACAACCTGAGTATGATAGACATCGTAGCCGAAGCTCGCCAGTATTCGACTCAGATACTGAACATCCGTATTAACGATATCGCCTAAAAGAAGTTCGGTTCCTACAGAAATGATTTCTACAATCATGATTTTTCCTCGTTCTTTCCTCTAATGGATAAGAAGCTTTTTTCTTTAGTGTAAGAAATGTTCATTGCCATTCTTCTTTCTCATTATATCAGGGATACTTTTAAAAAATAGACCGGAATGTTTCATATGAAACATTCCGGGAAAATTTAATTGAAATAGGGATGATTTTGCTTTCCTTGAAACAAAATGGGCAATCAAACAAGTCTTTTCGAAAAAATGTTTCATATGAAACAAATGATGAGTTCGAACAGGGCGTTCATGTTTCATATGAAACAAAGCATTCTCAAATTAAATTTTTCTTGCGCCATATTGATAACAAGTGGATTTAAATTAATGGGGCCTTTTTCACGCGGCCTCGTCCGCGGGGATATTCCTTTGGCGTCTCTTTTATTTTTATAATTTCGATCAGCATCCGCTGATAAGGTTCCTCTGACCAGGAAAAAATGTCTACCCGGCCCAGCTCTCCCCCAAGCAAGCTAATCGCTTTTTTTCCTTCTATAAGCTCTTCTTCTCCGGCGGGTCCTTTCATCGCAATAAAAGATCCGCCAACCCTTACGGCCGGAAGGGCATATTCCAGGAGGCTGGGAAGGGGCGCAAGGGCTCTCGAAACAGCAAGGTCAAAACTTTCCCGGTAAAGAGGGTCCTGGAAAAGATCTTCGGCCCGTCCATGAATCGCTTCTGTTCTTTCTAATTGAAGATCCTCTATTACCTGATCGAGAAAATCAACCCGCTTTTTTAAACTGTCTACCAAAGTCATCGAAAACTGAGGATTCCAAATTTTCATCGGAATTCCCGGAAATCCGCCGCCGCTTCCGATATCAACAACGGATCCTGATGAGGGAAGATCAATTAACCGAAAGACGCTTAGAGAGTCGAGAAAGTGTTTGCGATTAATTTCCTCCGGCGTCGAAATTCGGGTAATATTCATTTTCTTATTTCCTTCAATGATCCGGTCCCGGTAAAGAGCAAAGCGCTTTTCCTGGTTGGGCGTAAGGAAGAAGCCCAGGTCACGGCACTGTTCTGCAAAATCGCTATTTTTCACTCTTTGCCCTCCGAACCTGCTCGAGGTAGATAAGAAGAACATTGATGTCCGCTGGAGAAACGCCGGAAATTCGGGAGGCCTGGCCTACAGATTCCGGTTTAATGGCATTTAGCTTTTGAGCCGCTTCCTTTTTAAGGCCAAAGATGGTCCGATAATCTTCGATGCTTAGCCTTCTTTCTTCCAGCTTTTTAAATTTTTCAATCTTCATCTCTTCTTTTTTAATATAACCCTCGTACTTGATCTCCGTTTCCAGCTCCACTTGAATTTCCAGAGGAAGATTAGGCCGGTCCGGATCAAGGGGAGATAGGCTCTCATAGGAAAGCTCCGGCCGCTTTAAAAGTTCCGCCAGGCTCTGTCCCTTTTTCAGGGGAGCGGATCCCTGTTTTTCCAGCCAGCCATTGACCCTTTCCGTAGGATTGATGGAAAGATCTGAAAGACGATCCCTTTCCTTTTGAAGGAGCGCTTTTTTTTGAATCATCAGCTCATAGCGCCTGGGAGAGACCAAGCCAATTTGATAGCCGAGTTCCGTTAGCCGAAGATCAGCATTATCCTGCCGAAGACTGAGCCGGTATTCACAGCGGGAGGTCATCATCCGGTAGGGTTCATTCGTTCCCTTGGTGACCAGGTCATCAATTAAAACACCAATGTAGGCTTGACTTCGGTCTAAAATAAAGGGTTCCTTTCTGTCAATCAGGAGGGCGGCATTGATGCCCGCCATGAGTCCCTGCCCAGCTGCTTCCTCATAACCGGAAGAGCCATTGATCTGACCGGCGAAAAAAAGCCCCCGAAGCTTCATATACTCCAGGCTCCTCGATAAGGTTCTGGCATCAATGCAGTCATACTCAATCCCATAGGCGGGACGCATGATTTCCGCCTTTTCCAAGCCAGGGACGGTGCGAACGTACATCTCCTGAATTTCCAAAGGCAGGGTGGAGCTGAGTCCATCCACATAGATTTCATCGGTCGATGCCCCTTCCGGCTCGAGAAAAATCTGATGGTGTTCATGGTCTGGGAAACGGACCATCTTATCTTCAATGGAAGGGCAGTAGCGGGGGCCAACTCCGTGATCTTCTCCGGAATACATGGTCGCCCGAGTGAGATTTTCTTCGATAATCTCTCGGGTTTTCTGATTGGTATGGGTCAGGTAACAGGGAATCTGCTTTTCGGCATCATAGACCTGATCCTGATTTAAAAAGGAGAAGGGAATAATGCGCTCGTCTCCTTTTTGAATCAAGGTCTTTGAATAATCAATACTTCTCTTGTTAACCCGGGGCGGAGTTCCCGTTTTAAAGCGCATCAAGGGAAGGCCCATTTCCCGCAGACTATCCGTTAAATAAAGAGAGGGCTTTTGCCCATGGGGACCGGAAGAATAGGTGAGTTCACCCATAAGGATTTGTCCGTTAAGAAAAGTTCCCGTGCAGACAATGACGCATTCGCAGGGATAATAGGCTCCCTGGACGGTTTCTACCCCCAAAATTTTCTGATCGTCATGATCAATTCGTTTGACTTCGGCTTCGACCAGGGTGAGATTATTTTCTCGTTCTATCACCCTTTTCATTTCTTCATGATAGCGCCTTTTATCCGCTTGGACCCGAAGGGAATGAATCGCCGCGCCCTTTGAAAGATTCAGCATCCGAGACTGAAGGAAAGTCCGATCAATCGTCAGGGCCATCTGACCGCCTAAGGCGTCAATCTCCCGGACCAGGTGTCCTTTTCCCGTTCCGCCGACATTGGGATTACAGGGCATATCGGCGACAGATTCCAGGCTGATGGAAGAAAGAATTGTCTTTTTCCCTAAACGAGCCGCGGCCAGCGCGGCTTCACACCCCGCATGACCCGCACCAATAACAAAAACGTCGACCGGGTCTTTTTTAAATGCTTTCAGCTTTTTCATCGCTCTTCCTACTTTCCTATACAAAAATCCTGGAATATTTTATTGAGCACATCTTCATTGATCTCTTCGCCTGTAATTTCCGCCAGTTTTTCATAGGCGAGAGATAGATCCACATCGCAGGCATCTAAAGGAATTCCTCTTTGCATGTCCTCCAAGGCGCTTTTTAGAAGATCCCTGGCCTCTTCCAAAAGGCGCTGGTGGCGCACATTGGTAATGGCCAGCTCCTCGCCCTCCCGGTCCGGATCGAAAAAGAGGGTTCGAATGGCGTCTTTTAGCTCTTCGAGGCCCCATTCTTCCTTGGCTGAAATGGAAATGACCGGATCGGAAGGATGGTTTTTTTTCCATTCCTGGATAAAAACATCGATGGAAGAATCTCTTTTCAGGTCGGACTTATTAACCAAAAGGATCCGAGGAATATCTTCGGCTTCTTTAAGCAAAGACCAGTCTTCTTTGCTGAGGGTCCGTGACCCGTCGAAAAGAAGGAGGGCTAGGTCAGCCTTTTTTAAAAGATCCCGGCTTTTTTCCACCCCTATGGCCTCGACGAGGTTGTCCGTATCTCGAATCCCAGCCGTGTCAATCAGTCTTAGCTCCAAGCCGTCGATCTGATAGGATTCTTCAATGGCATCTCGGGTGGTTCCCGGAATGTCCGTGACGATGGCCCGATTATCTTCCAGGAGAGCATTTAAAAGAGAGGACTTGCCCACATTGGGTTTTCCGCAAATCACCGTCCCGATTCCTTCCCGAAGGAGCCGTCCCGTTTCTGCTCCTTTCAAAAGGCGGTCCATTTCCTCTAAAATCACTTTTCCTTTTTCAATCGTGGGGGAGAGGGGAGGATCCTCCAGGGCATCCTCCATAAAATTAATGGTATATTCAACCTGCGAAAGAAGGCGTAAAAATGAGTCCTTGAGCTTTTTCATCTTCCCGGAAAGCTTTCCGGAAAGCTGCTCTTCGGCAGCCCTTTGGGAACGGGTGGTTTTGGCGTCAATGATATCCTTGACGGCTTCCGCCTGAGTAAGGTCAATTCTCCCATTTAAAAAGGCTCTTTTGGTAAATTCTCCGGGATCCGCCAGCCGGGCGCCTTTTTGAAGAAGGAGGGAAAGAATCCTTCTTACTGCGACCCTGCCTCCGTGCGCGTTGATTTCCACCAGATCCTCACCGGTATAGGAGTTCGGTCCGATGAAACAGGAAACCAAAACTTCATCTACGATTTCCCCTTGATTGAGGATATGTCCCATCCGTAATTTCCGGTCTTCTTCCTTTCGAAAGGGCTTTCCGGAATAGGGGCGAAAAATCATTTCGCAAATTGAAAAAGCCAAAGGACCGCTCAGGCGAATGATGCTGATTCCTGCCGGACCAAGGGCAGTGGAAATTGCAGCAATTGTATCATTTTCAACAATCCCCATGGCCTGATCTATCTGCATTTTCTCATTCCTCCTTTCCTATTTTTTTGACTATAAAGGATTCTCAAAAAGGTCCGCAATGAGAAAAATCGGCAGAATCCGTATCGCTACGCCTTCTGCCGATTCAAAACGTATTCAAAATCATCAAAGCATTTCAAAGGCTTGCTTGTTGGCTTTCATCCAACTACCCTTTATATCGGATCACTACCCGGCGGTTTGGATCCCGTCCTTCTGAAACGGTCACGATGTTCGCCATACCCTGGAGGGCTGTGTGAACAATCCGGCGCTCATAAGCATTCATGGGTTCCAGGCTCATCTTCCGATGGGTTTTTTGGACCTTTTCCGCATTTCGGCAGGCCATCTTTTCGATCTTTGCTTTTCTGCGAATCCGGTATCCGCCCACATCCACAAAAATCCGATAATGGTCACGGGTATGGTGATTGAGGGAGACGCTTAAAAGATACTGGAGAGCATTGAGGGTCTCGCCCCGCCGTCCGATGATAATGCCTGTATCCGAATCAGAAATTTCTACAATCTCATAATAGAGATTGCCCTCTTTTTCTGACCCTTCAAGGGCTGCCTCAATGTGCATTTCGCTAAGAATTTTTTCCAGCCATTCTTTCCCGGCGGAAAATACTTCTTCAGGCGCTAATAAATCCACCGGTTCAAGATCATCATCTTCTTCTCCCTCTTCCCTGATTTCTTCTTTCTTTGTTTCTTCCTTTTTTTCTTCTTCTTTCAGGCTTTGGCGAATGGAAGCTTCAAGAAGAGAGCCTTCTTCTTTTTCGGTTTCCTGCTCTTTTTCTTCTAGAATGGGCGCTTGCGATTCTTTAGAAAGTTCGGCCTTTAAAAGTTCGTCAATCCGTAAGGACGGTGTGCTTTCTTTTTCGGATTGATCCTCAGCTTTTTGGGAAAGGTCGGGCTGTTCTTCCTTTTTTTTCTCCTGGTCCGGCGTGAAGACGTCTTTGACACGACTTGGCTTTTTCGCTTCTTCCTCTTCTTTTTTCAAATCAATGACAGGAAGGGGAAGTTCGGTCACATCTTTTTCTTCCTGATTTTTTGGACCATGGGCTTCGACAATCTTCTTTGCCGGAGGAATTTTCTTTATAGGCTTTTCAATGGACTCAAAGTGGGTGGTTTTCTTTTTATGATCATCCCATTCTTTCTTTTCTTTTTCTAAGAGATCCTGGTAAGCATCATTTTTTAAAGAAAGACGAACAACCGCGTCTTTTGCTCCGAAGACGCCTAAAAAGCCCGACTTTGCTTCTGAAAGAATTTCAATTTTTACTTCATCCGGATCAACCGCTAGGGCTTTTAATCCTTCCTGAACGGCTTCTTCGACCGTTTTTCCTGATTTGACCACCGTGTTCAATTGTTTAGTCATAGGTATTCTTCTCTTTTCCTTTTCATCTTTCGAACGTCGTCTCTTAACCGGGTTTTTTTAGTCTTTCTCGGGAACGCCTTCCTTTTTCTTAAGTTTAACAATCAGTGTGCTGATCCCTCGGAAAATGATTTCAAAAAGGTTGCCCACTGCCCAATAGAGCAGAAGACCCGCTGACCATTTGATCGTAATTACATAGAACATGATCGGCATATATTTCATAAAGCTGGTCGACATCCCAGCCTGTTCCTGCTGTTTCATCTGTGGATTAAGGAAGGTAACCCCAAGCTGGGTGAACATATTAAGCAGGGGCATACCAAACCAGGCCTTTGGATCCGCCTTCGTTAAATCGGGAATCCAAAGGAAATTTTTTTGAATGCGATCAATAGCGGACGGATCCTCAAACATATATTTTCCTGGTTTTTGGATCACATAGAACAGGGCAATAATCAAGACAAATTGGATGATCATCGGTAAGCATCCCGAACAGCCTGCCATGGTCATATTATGTTCTTTATAATATTCCTGTATTTTTTGCTGAAGAATTCGTTCGTCGTAGCTGTATTTTTCTTTAATTTTATCAAGCTCCGGCTGAAACTTCTGCATTTTTTCAGAAACCTGAGTTGATTTCCAGGTTAGGGGGATGGTGATGATTTTACTTACCAGCGCCATCACCATCAGCGTCATTGCCAGATAAGAGACGCGGGCCGGCTCAGGCCCCAGACTCATGAAGTTCATATAAATCCACTTCATGAGATGGCCAAAAAGTTCACTAATAAAAGACATCTTTACTCCAATATTCGCAATTAGGGTCTAAGCGGGTCCCATCCTCCCCGAGAAAAAGGATTGCACCGTAAAATTCTCCAGACCGTTAGGGCCAGGGCAGTGGAAAAACGATAGCGGCGGAAAGCTTCAAGGCCATAGGAAGAACAAGTGGGTTCAAAACGGCATTTTCCTGGACCCAGGAGGGGAGAAAAAAACCGCTGATAAAAAAGGATAAGAGACTGAGCAAGTTTATTCATGGGGACGTTCCTGATTCTCGCATTTTTCCCCTTCGATCGTTTCTTCTTTTTTCTGCGCTTCTTTCGAAAGGTTTTTCTTCTGTTTCTTTTCCTTTTTTTGCTTCCAAATCTCTACACCGCGAAAAAGAGATTCTTCCAGCTCCGAATACGTCTTTCCGATAGCAGTGGGATTGGGCATGATAATAAAATCAAAACCCTGGGGAAACCGATCTTCCTGAAGACGAACGATTTCTCGCAGCTGTCTTTTTAACCGGTTCCTTGTTACGGCATTGCCTAATTTTTTGGAAAGGGAAAAGCCGTAACGATTGGTTGGCTTTCCATTTTTCCTTCCGAAAATCGCAAATTCCTGATGATAAATCCGAAAGCCTCTGCGATAGACCCGGGTAAAATCTGAATTTCTCCTCAAGCGAAGATTTTTTTTCATGATCGCCCCCCGAAAAAGAACCCTCACTGCCGGATTACTCTTAAGCAGAAAGTCTCTTTCTTCCTTTTCTTCTTCTCGCGCGAAGGACTCTGCGTCCCGATTTCGTTGACATTCTCTTCATGAAGCCATGATCATGTGCTCTTTTTCTTGTATTCGGCTGATAGGTTCTTTTCATCTTTTCCTCCTCCTCGTGAACGTTCCCGTTCGTACAAAATTGACGAAAAAAAATAAACTCGACAGAACGAGCTTCCGGGAACACAGTTATCTAATTATAAAAAAATTGATTTTTTGTGTCAAGAAAGAAAAGCCCTTCTTTGGGGATATTCCTGAAAACCGGGAGGGGCTTGGGGATAATTATAGCGAAAGCATTTTTTATCCACCGTTTTCCTTCGCTTGTGATGAACTTTTTGCGAAATATGATAGAATAATAGAGCAACAGAGAGGAAAAGCGTTGGTTTGCCCTTAAATTATCCACATTTTGTGGACAGATTGTGAATAAACTTTCTTTTTCCCTCTGAAAACCCCGTTGAAAAGAGAAATTCTGTCCTTTTTCATGAAGAATTTGTAAAATTTTTGAAGGGGAAGAAAAGAAAAGTTTTTTTTGTGGATAAGTGGATAAAAGCGCTCATTCCCATAAAATCATTCTTTCAGAAGAGAAAAAGAAGTGGATAAATTGTTAAAAAAGGGGGAAAGTTTTTTCTTTCTTTTTCTTCCCCAGATGAAAATGAATATTAAGGAACCATCATGAATGAAATGACGATGATTTGGGATGAAGTCATCTCTATGCTTAATCTCAAATTGAATAAGATCCAGCTGAAAAATTGGATTCAGCCCTTAGTCCCTCTTTACCAAGAAGAAGATCTTTTTGTTTTTGATTCCACTTCCTCTTTTATCCGTTCAATGGTCCAAAAAAATTATCAGGATAAAATTGAAGAGTGCCTTTCCTATATCTGTCAAAGACCCATTCATATGGAGATGATTGATCCTTCTTCGCCCCGATATGAGAAGGATCTCAATAAAGCTAAGCTTTTTCAAAATCAGCAAAAGGAAGAACAAAGAAAAGAAGGCTTTGAGGACTTTGATCCCCGGTCTTCTGAGCGGGAAAACGAAAGAAAAAAAAAGGACCAGCTTCGCCTTTATCAGGAAAAAAATGGTTATAAAACCTTAAATCATAAATACACCCTGGAAAATTTTGTCCGCGGTCCATCGAATGATTTTGCTTATGCCGCAGCAAGTGCCGTAATTAATCACCCAGGAAGTCTCTATAATCCTCTATTTATTTATGGACTCTCCGGCCTTGGAAAAACTCACCTCATGCAAGCCATTGCCCATGAAATATTAAAAAAAGATCCTACAAAAACCGTTTTCTACATTACCAGCGAAAACTTTATGAATGAGATGATCGCAACAATTGAAGACGGCTCCAATAAGGAAAAAGAGAATTTTCGAAGAAAATACCGGTCAATTGACGTTCTTTTAATCGACGATATCCAGTTTATCGCCGGAAAAAAAGCAACCATGGAAGAAATTTTCCATACTTTTAATGACCTCAAAGAGGCCAATAAGCAGATTATTCTTTCCGCCGATAAGCCGCCAAAGGAACTCAAAAATTTAGAAGAACGTTTGGTTACCCGTTTCGAAGGAGGAATGACGGTAGATATCCAGCAGCCGGATTTTGAAACCCGAGTTGCCATTTTAAATCATAAAATGAAAGAGGAATCCCTTACCCTTCCCGCCTATGTCGTTGATTACATTGCTGAAAATGTTTCAAATAATATCCGGGAACTGGAGGGGGCCTTACTGAAAGTAATCGCCTACTTTCACTTTCGGAGCCGTACCATTGACCCCCTTTCGGTAGAGGAAAATATGACTTTTACCCGGGAAGCATTAAAATTAGATGAGGAAAATCCTCCTCAAATTACGATTGAAGAGATTATGACCATCGTGACGAAGTATTATCAGCTCAGTACTGATGATTTAACCTCAAAATCCAGGACTTCCTCAATTGCCTTTCCTCGTCAAATCGCCATGTATGAGGCAAGAAAGCAAACAAATCTTTCCCTGGTTGCCATCGGCCGCTCTTTTTTCCGAGACCATACTACAGTCATGCACGCAGTAGATAAGGTCAATGAAAAAATTGCCGAAGACCCCAAGGTCAAAAATGATATTGACACCATCGAAAGGGAATTTCAGCGAAGGGGATAAAGAAAAAGGAACGGGGATAAAAAGAAATCTTATCCACAAGATTATCCCCGGTCAAAAAGGCATAAAAAAAATCAGAAAGGGACTTTTCCACCCTATCCACCGTCCCTACTGCTATTACTACTAAAACTTATTACTATTATGATCCGCGCAAGATGAACCTTTTTTAGAAAGGATAAGCCGATGAAAATCCAAGTGATGCCACAGGAAATGGTCAAATTTATTTCCATTAATCAAAGAGCCATTTCAACCAGAACGACCCTGCAGCTCCTCAAATGTATTCGTTTTGAGGCAGCTGATGATGAACTTTATCTTCGTTCCACGGACAATGAATTGACGATCGAAAGTCACTTTCCTTGCCGGGTCATTGAACCGGGTGAAGTGATCATTCCCGCTGCCCTTATCGGGGATATTTTTCGTAAGCTTCCTTCGGAGATGACCACCTTAACCGAAAAAATGGGAATGGTTACCATTACGTGCGGAGAGGTTCATTTTAATCTCCAGGCACCTTTAGTAGGAGAATTTCCTTCTTTGCCGGAAGTAAAAGAAGAAGAATGCACCCTTCTTTCCAATGAAGAGTTGATGCAATCCGTAAAGGAAACTGAATTTGCCGCTTCCCTGGATGATACCAAAGAAGCCATCACCGGCATTTTCTTTGATCAGCGGTCGGATCATATCCGGATGGTCGCTTTGGATGGGTATCGGCTAGCTGTAAAAAGGCTTTTGATGAAAAATCAAAAAGAACTTCCCGAATGTTCCTGCATTGTTCCGAAAAGAGCTTTTAATGAACTGATCCGGATGATTGACCCTCAGGAAAAAACATTCCTTCGGATTTTAGATGGCCATATCTACCTACAAAGCGGTTCTTTAAAAATGCTTTCCCGGACCATTGATCAGACCTATATCGAATACGAAGAAGTGATCACGGCCGAAAGTGCGAAAACCAAGGTCACCCTTTCCCGGCAGGCTTTGGTCAGCGCCCTGGAAAGAGCCTCGCTACTTTCTCGCGAGGATAAATCCAATCTTATTAAAATGAATTTTTCCGGCGATCAACTGCTGATTTCCTCGAATTCAGAACTGGGAAGCGTTGAGGAAACCCTGCCCTGCCATCAAGAGGGAGAAGATCTTCTTATTGCTTTTAATGCCAAGTATATCTTAGAAGGAGTAAAAGCCTTTTCTTCTGACCGCCTTCTTTTGCATTTTGACGGGGAGCTAAATCCCTTGATCATT
The DNA here is from genome assembly GCA_902489375.1 of uncultured Tissierellia bacterium. Lineage (GTDB taxonomy): Bacteria > Bacillota > Clostridia > Tissierellales > Peptoniphilaceae > CABTZP01. The sequence continues at coordinate 18,521 of CABTZP010000001.1, forward strand.
TACCCGGAAGAAGAGAAAAATTATCTCTATCTCGTCCTTCCCGTTCGCATAGCAGGTGAATAAATCCATGGAAATCGTAGAAATCAAAACGGAAACGATTCGTCTTGACCAGGCAATGAAACTTTCTGGCCATGTTGAATCCGGCGCAATGGCAAAATGGCTCGTTCAGGAAAAAAGGGTCATGGTCAATGAAAAGCCCTGTCTGATGAGGGGAAAAAAGCTTCGGTCCGGAGACCGAGTATCTTTTGAAGGCATTTGTTTTATCGTTCGACAAAGCGGGGATGCGTCAGAGAAGGAAGAAATTTTTTAAAAGGAAAAGACGTTTTTTAAAGATTTCTTTCGAAAGGAAGAACAGAGGATGCCATGAAACTAAAGCACCTTACCTTGATCAATTTTCGAAATTTTCCCTATCAGGAAATTGATTTTGATCCGAACTGGAATCTTTTTTATGGCCCGAATGCCCAAGGAAAGACCAACCTTTTGGAAGGAATTTATTTAGCTGCTCATGGAAGTTCGTTTAAAAAAGCGTCGGACAGGGAAATGATCCGTTTTGGAGAACGTTCGGCCTATGTAAAAGCCACCATTGAAGAAAAAGAAAAAATCAAAGAGGTCGAAATTAAGCTTTCAAAAGTGGATCGAAAGAGAATCCGCATCAACCAAATCGAGGCGGAAAAAATAAAGGAACTCTCCAGCCAGTTTGAAGTCGTTTTTTTTTCCCCCCAAGATCTTCTTCTCGTAAAAGGAGGGCCCTCTCATCGAAGGTCTTACCTAGATGAATTAATCAAAAACATCGATCCCCTGTATAATAAAGAGCTGAGGATCTATGAACAGGTGCTTTCTCAAAGAAATCAGTTTCTCAGACGTCCGGTCGATTCTTGGTATGAAAGGCAGCTGGATATTTATGACGAGCAAATGGCGGAGGCGGCCAGTTTTCTTTTTTTAAAAAGAGCTTATGCCTCTTTTCTTGTCCAGCGATATGCGGATTATGCTTTAAAAAAGCTGACTTCTGGAAAAGAAAAGCTTTCTTTATCCTATCTTCCCGGTTTTTGCGAAGGAAAGGAAAAAGAAGAGCAGGAAGATGAGCTCAAGCATGTCGATTTTCGTTCCTATACCCGAAATCCGGCATATTTGGGAACAATCAAAGGTCTTTTTCATGATAAAATTCTAGAGGAAAGAGCAAAAGATGAGCGTTTGGGCTTTAGCCAGTTTGGTCCGCACAAAGACGATCTTCTCCTTTTGATTAATGGTCTTTCCACCAGAAAATTTGCCTCCCAGGGGCAGGTGAGAACCCTTACCCTGGCTTTAAAGCTGGCTGAGTTAAAAATTATTGAAAGGGCAAAAAAAACAAAACCCATTCTCCTTTTGGATGATGTTTTTTCGGAGTTGGATCGAAAGCGATCGGCGGATCTTTTCGAAGCGATTTTTCCCTATCAAACGATGCTCACGGCCAATGAACCCTTCTTAGAAAACCGTTTTTCCGGTCAGACGAAGCGGGGGAAAAGGATGGGGGTTTTTCAGGGAAGGCTGATCGAAAAATAGAGTAAGAAAAGATTTCAGCAAAGCGGAAAACTTTTCAGGAATAGAAAGTTGAGAACAGAAAAAAATATGCCAGTTAAGAAGGTTAATTACGGAGAATCGAATATTCGCGTTTTGGAAGGGCTAGAGGCCGTTCGGGTTCGTCCGGGCATGTATATCGGCTCTACCGGCGAAAGGGGTCTTCACCATTTGGTTTACGAGGTGGTTGATAATTCCGTTGATGAGGCCTTAGCCGGACGGTGTGATCACATCACCATTGAATTATTTCCGGACGGCGGCTGCCGAGTAACCGATAATGGTTCTGGAATTCCGGTTGAAATTCACCATCAGACTAAAAAATCAACCCTGGAAACCGTGATGACCATTCTTCATGCCGGTGGAAAATTTGATTCCTCCGCCTACAAATTTTCGGGTGGCCTTCACGGTGTCGGGGTTTCCGTTGTCAATGCCTTATCCAAAAGAATGGATGTCTGGGTTCATCGGGAGGGATTTGAATTTCATCAGGCCTATGAAAAAGGAAAGGCAGTCACCGAGCTTGAAAAAGGAAAAAAAGTAAACGATACGGGCACATCCATCCTTTTTTATCCGGATGATGCGATCTTTGAAACCATTTCCTTTGATCATCAGATTTTAGCGGATCGATTCCGGGAAATTTCCTATTTAAACGCCGGCGTTCATTTTCAGCTGATTGACCATCGCAATGACTATGACGAAAGTTTTTATTCCAAGGGGGGCATTTCTGAATTTGTCAGCTTTTTAAATCGAAATAAGGATCCTCTTTTCAGTCAGGTTCTTCATTTTGAAGGAGTTCAGGAAGAGATTCAAATTGACATCGCCTTCCAGTATACGACAGGTTATTCTGAGCTAGTATTAGCCTTTGCCAATAATATCCTCACCCCTGAAGGGGGCACACACCTTACCGGTTTTCGATCGGCCTTAACGAAGTCACTAAATGACTATGGCCGAACCTATAACATTATGAAAGAAAAAGATGAGAATTTAACCGGGGATGATGCCCGAGAAGGTCTTACCGCCGTCGTCTGCGTCAAGCTTTCCAATCCGCAGTTTGAAGGCCAAACTAAGGCGAAACTTGGAAATTCTGAAGTTCGGGGAGCTATGGATGCCTTCTTTTCCGAGAAGATTTCGGCTTTCTTAGAAGAAAATCCAAAGATTGGAAAAACGATTCTGGAAAAGGCCCTTTCCTCTCAAAGGGCCCGGCAGGCTGCCCGAAAGGCTAGAGATCTTAGCCATAAGAAAAATATGCTCGATTCGATGACACTTCCGGGAAAGCTGGCCGATTGTCAGTCGAATAATATTGAAGAAAATGAAATCTTTCTGGTCGAGGGAGATTCCGCCGGCGGTTCAGCGAAAACGGGTCGTGACAATAAATTTCAGGCGATTCTTCCCCTGCGTGGAAAAATTTTAAATGTTGAAAAAGCTTCAATCAATCACATCCTCTCCTATGAAGAAATTCAGGCCATGATCACCGCTTTTGGCACGGGAATTGGGGAAGCCTTTGATATTTCCAAGCTTCGCTATGGAAAAATTATCATTATGACGGATGCTGATGTGGATGGAGCCCATATCCGGACTTTGCTTTTGACTTTCTTTTATCGGTATCTGAAACCGCTCATTGACGGAGGTCATATTTATATTGCCCAGCCCCCTCTTTACCGGGTAGTCAAAGGAAAGAAAGAAAGGTATGCCTATGATGAAAAAGAATTGGAAAAAGTCACGGCCGGCCTTCCAAAAGATTCCTACAAGATTAACCGGTATAAGGGTCTTGGAGAAATGAATGATGATCAGTTATGGGAGACAACGATGAATCCGGACCATCGTTTGCTTCTTCAGGTTTATGAAGATCCTGAATCAACAACCACCGATGACACCTTTTCCCTGCTCATGGGCGATAAAGTTCCTCCTCGAAGAGAATTCATCGTGACAAACGCCAAGCTTGCGGAAAATATTGATACGATTGGTTAAGGAAGAGACCTATGACAGAAGAAACAAAAAGAAACGATATTTTACCCATTGACCTGGAAAAGGTCATGAAAAGTTCCTATCTGGACTATTCAATGTCGGTTATCATTGGCCGAGCCTTACCGGACGTACGGGACGGATTAAAGCCGGTTCACCGAAGAATCCTCTATGGAATGAGTCAGTTGGGCTTGACAGCAGATAAACCCTACCGAAAATCCGCTCGATTGGTCGGTGATGTTATGGGCCGCTTTCATCCCCACGGCGATTCTGCGATTTATGATGCTGTTGCCCGGCTTGCCCAGCCCTTTAATACTCGCTATCTTTTGGCGGATGGTCAGGGAAACTTCGGTTCTATTGATGGGGACCGGCCGGCCGCGATGCGGTATACAGAAGTGCGAATGACCCGCTTAGCCCAGGAGATGCTTCGGGACATCAATAAAAATACAGTTGATTTTCAGCCCAACTTTGATGAAGAAGAGCTGGAGCCAGTCGTTTTACCGGCTCGTTTCCCGAATCTTTTAGTCAACGGATCGGCAGGCATTGCCGTCGGCATGGCAACGAACATGGCCCCTCATAATCTTGGGGAAACCATCGATGCCTGTATTGCCTATATGAAAGACCCCGACTGCTCCACAGAAAAACTAATGACTTATCTACCCGGGCCGGATTTTCCGACCGGAGCCCAAATCATGGGAAAAAGCGAGATCAAAAAAGCCTATGAGACGGGAAAGGGAAAATTAAAATTACGAGCGGTCGCGAGAATTGAAGAAAGTAAAAATCGTTATCGGATTGTCATTAGCGAAATTCCTTATCAGGTCAATAAAGCCAAGCTCATAACGGATATCGCGAAACTGGTCCGGGAGAAAAGATTGGAAGGCATTTCGGATGTCCGCGATGATACCAACCGGACAGGAATGCGGATTATTGTCGAGTTAAAAAGAGATGCCATTCCGAAAGTGGTTTTAAATAACCTCTATAAAAACACCCAAATGGAGACAACTTTTGGGATTATTAACCTTGCCCTGGTAGATGGTCAGCCTAAAATTCTTTCTTTAAAGGACCTGATTCGCTATTACGTTTCCCATCAGGAAGAGGTTGTGACAAGAAGAACTCAGTATGACCTGGAAAAGGCAGAAGCCCGTGCCCATATCATTGAAGGCCTAAAAATTGCCCTGGATCATATCGATGAAATTATCCGCATCATCCGCTCTTCCTATGACAGTGATGAAATCAAGAAGATATTTCTTGAAAAATTCGGTCTGGATGATCTTCAGTCTCAGGCGATTTTGGATATGCAGTTAAAGCGGCTTTCCGGCTTGGAAAGAGAAAAATTGGATGAAGAATATGAAGAGCTTCTTAAGAAAATCGCTCGTTTCCGGGAAATTCTTTCTTCGAAAAGAGTGCTCTATCAGGCTATTGAGCAGGAGATGGAAGAAATCAAAGAAAAATATGGAGATGAACGAAGAACGAAGATCATGCCGGCGGTGGATGAGCTTTCCATTGAAGATTTGATCAAAGAAGAGGCGATCGTCATTTCTATGACCCAGAAGGGATACATCAAAAGAACCCCGGTCAGTGAATATAAGGTTCAGCGAAGGGGCGGAAAGGGAATCCGGGGAATGACGACCCAGGAAGATGATTATGTGAAGCATCTTTTTGTCGTCTCTTCCCATGACACGATCTTATTCTTTACGAACTTTGGGACGGCGTATCATCTTAATGCTTATGAGATTCCGGAAGGTTCTCGGACGGCAAAGGGTCAAAATATCATCAATCTCTTGCAGCTGGAGCCGGAGGAGAGGGTTGAGGCCATGTTCCCGGTCAAGGAAGATGACAGGGATGAAAATTCTTATTTTGTCATGGTCACAGCCCAGGGAATTCTCAAAAAGACCGCAGTCAGCCTCTTTAAAAACATCCATGCCAAGGGCATTCGGGCGATTCGTCTGGCCGAGGGCGATGAACTTCGCCTGGTCCGCATAGGCCGGGAAGAGGATGAGGTTTTCATGGTCACCAAACTGGGCATGGCCATCCACTTTAGCCTAAAGGATATTCGTCCCATCAGCCGAGATGCGATGGGGGTAAAAGGAATCCGCTTGGATCTAAAAGATCAGGTAATTGATACGGATATTGTTGGCGATAATGAATATGTCCTTTGTGTTACCGAATCGGGTTACGGAAAAAAGACCCATATCGATCAGTATAACTTGCAAAATCGTGGAGGAAAGGGCTTAATTACCTATAGGATCACGAAAAAAACAGGACCTTTAATTGCGGCCTGTCTGGTCAGAGAAGACGATGAAGTTCTTTTGATGAGCCAAAATAATGTCCTGATTCGGCTTAACGTCCAGGATATTTCGACGATCGGCCGATCAACCCAAGGGGTTAAGCTCAAAGAAGTTGTCAATGAAAGCGACCGGGTAGTCGCTGTTGCAAAATACATTGAAGAGCTGGACGAAGAAAATAAGGAGAACCAATAAGGAGGATCTATGTCTTTTCATATGAAATTGGAACAAACAGAGGAGAAGATCCTCGTGATTTTGGAGGGTGATCTGGATATCAACTCTTCGCCGGAACTAAAAGAAGCAGTGATCAGGGCTTTTGAAAAATCGCCAAAAGAAATTGTTTTTGATTTTTCCCAGTTGGACTATTTGGATTCAACGGGCTTAGGGGCTTTAATGGCGATCTTTAAAGTGGCAAAAAAAGAGGGCTATTCCCTTCGCATTCGCAATGCGAAGAAAAATGTCCGAAAACTTTTTACGATTACCGAACTAGATAAGGAATTTATCATGGAGGATCCGGATGCAGACCGTTAAATTGACGATTCCTTCTCAGCCTGAATATGTGACTACCCTTCGCCTGGTTACCGCATCCCTGGCAAGGGGGATGGACTTTGATTATGAAGCCGTGGAAGATTTACGGGTTTGCGTTTCAGAGCTGGTGAATTACCTTTTACCTTTTAATGAGAAACTCAAAGTGATTTTCGAAGAAGAAAAGGACTGCATGAAAATTCGAATCAAAGCGGAAATGAAAGACGAAAAAAGTTCAGCCGCCCAAATGAGTCGGATGATCCTGGAAAGTTTAATGGATGAAGTTTCTCGCGGCAAGGATGGCATTTATCTGGTAAAACACCGCTAAAGGAGATGGCATGGCCAAGGCAAAAAAGAAAAAAACCGAAAAGCAGGAGAAAAAAGCGACGGAAGAAGCTGAATTTCTTGAGCTGAGAAAAACAGGCGACCCAAAGCTGAGAAATAAGATCATCACCGATCATCTCTATATTGCGGAAATTTTGGCAAAGAAATACCTGAACCGGGGCATCGAATATGATGATCTTTTTCAGGTTGCCTCAATTGGTCTGATTTATGCGGTCGATCGCTATGATGTCAGCAAGGGCTATGCTTTTTCTTCTTTTGCAACGCCGACCATCATCGGAGAAATCAAGAGACATTTTCGAGACAAGGGCTGGGTGATCCGGGTACCGCGCAGAATTCAGGAACTTTCAAAAAAAATCAATCTGGCGCGAAATATTCTTTCCCAGGAACTTCAAAGACAGCCTACCGTAGATGATATTGCCGAATATCTCAATGTCTCTGTAGAAGAAGTTCTGGAAGCGATGGAGGCTTCTCAGGTTTATTCTCCCCAATCCCTGGACAAGTCCTTTGACCTGGGTGCGGATGATCGGGAAATGAGTTTGGCCGATGTTCTGGGTCAAGAAGATGAAGGCTTCGAAGACATTGATTTTTATGACGTCGTTGAAAAACTAACGGGTCATCTTAATGATCTCGAAAAGAAAATTTTTTACTACCGGTATTACGATAAAAGAACCCAGATTTCCATTGCTGAGGAACTCAATGTTTCTCAGATGACGGTATCGCGCATTGAAAAAAAGATCATTCAAAAGTTTCGCGATGCCCTAAATATCAGTCCGAAGGATTTAAAAAAATCCAAATCAAAGACTCATTTGACGAGCTAAAACGGGAAAAGGGCCTTTTCTTTTTTAAGAAGGGCGCTTTTTTAAAAAGAGAAAAAGAGCGGAGGATCCATGGACCGTACGGAAATGGAAAAACGAGAATGGCAAGATCTTTTTGATTCCAGTGGGAAAGTGATCGGAAAACAGCAAAGGGGAGACCGAGTTCCTGACGGGGCCTTTACGAAACTGGTTTCCATTTTCACCTTTAACAATCGGGGCGAGGTCCTTTTGACGAAAAGAGCCGAGACGAAAACCTTTGGCTTGCTTTGGGAAAATACAGCAGGAGCCTGCCTTTCCGGAGAAACGCAAAGAGAAGGCGCACTCAGGGAACTCAGGGAAGAAACGGGCATTTGCGCCAAGGACGAGGAGCTAATTGAACTCGGCCGTTTCGAAACCCCCTCCCGTCATGCCTGGATGTACGGCTTTTTTGTCAATAAAGAAATTCCCATTGAGCAGATTGTCCTTCAGCCCGGAGAAACGATTGATGCGAAATGGGTTCCTTTTGACATTGGCCTTACCTATGATGATGGCTTAGCCTGGCCGGTTCGCTACCGCTTTGTCTATTTTTGGAAGCAGCTGGAAACCTATTTTCATGCGGAAAATCATCTTTCTCCTTGGCTTGATTGGGCGCAAAATCTTCAATTTTGGGCCCAGCAAGGGCAGGCTTACACCAAAAGTCGTTTTGATAAGGATCGGTATGATCATATTTCAAAAACCGCTTCAGAAATGTTGGCCTACAAAACCGGCATTTCAACAGAAAAGGTATTAGGCCTTTTCGCCTCTGAAAAAGGCTATCAAACGCCAAAGATTGAATGCCGGGCGGCCGTCTTTCATGAAGACCGTATTTTATTGGTGCAGGAAGCCAGCAATTATCTTTGGTCGATGCCCGGAGGCTGGTGTGATATTGGCATTTCGCTAAAAGAAAATTTAGAAAAAGAAGTCTTTGAAGAGGCGGGCCTGAAAGGAAAAGCAGGAAAACTGGTGGCCATTGAAAACCGATCTTATCATCAATACAAGCCCATTCCTTATGAAATTTACAAGTGCTATATGATCTGCCATGTCGATCAGATAGGGCCAATCAAAGAGGGGATCGAACAAGTCCCTGGTTTTCAGGGAAATTTAGAAACGCTGGGCGCAGCGTTTTTTCCCTTGGACCGACTTCCTCCTCTTTCTACCGGGCGGGTCAACGAGGATGCCATTCGGATGTGCTATGAAGCCAGCGAAGATCCGAACTGGATCCCCCGTGTGGATTAAAAAGACAAGGAGACCATGAAAAAAGGATCATCGCATGGAAAGACTTCGTTTTTCTATGCTTTTTTATTCATTATCAGGAGACAGGTATGAAAAACAAAAAGCAAAACCAATCTCCCTCCTCCCTTTCCCATTTGGATAAAAGGAAGGTGGGCGCGTTAATCGGCGTGATTGTCCTTGCCACGGTTCTGCTTATCGTATATATTACGCGAGATACAGGCCAGCGGCTTGTTGAAATCACCGATGATTCGGAATCAATGGAAAACCAGATTTCCGAAGGGCCGGAAGACGAGGAAGAAACGGTTGCTCTTATTCGCAGCGATGAGGATTTTTCCTTTTCTTTTTCAGAAAAAGAAAAAGAGGAAAGTTCTTTCGGGGGGGAGATGTCAAAGGAACTTCCGCCCAAAGAAAATCCCCCTGAGAAAGGAGAAAAAGCAGGAAGAAAAGAAGGACCCTTCTATCAGCCGGAAATTCTCAAAGAGCCGCCTCAGGTAGAAACGGAAATTTCTGTCCGTCCGGCAAAGGAGCCATCCGAAGAGGAAAGCCTCGAAAATCATCCTGGCTCTTTTCCCCAAGAAAGCGCAGATGATAATCGGGGGCCTTCTGAAAAGCGTCAGCAAATTGAAGGGATGGCCTTCGGCCAGCAAATTTTAAAGGCTTCCCCCTATGACCGGCAGAAAATGGGCAATGCCCCGGTCTTTTTCTACCAGCATCCCAACCAGTCTATGGGCATTGACCTTCGCGCCGAACCGGAAAAGGCTTCAAGTCTTTATGTTCTGCCCACGGAAAAGGGCTTTGTGATCATGGACCGGCATTTGATGGCTTTAAATCACTGGTCAGAAGAAGACATTCGACAAAATCTGCTCAAAGGAAAGGTTGTTGCGGGCCTGGTGGATGTGCGGCTGGTTTCTGAAAAAGAAGCTGAGGAGATGAAGAAAGATTCAAAACTGGAAAGTCTTATCGAAGAGAAAGGAAAGGGCCAGGTTTTCGTTTTTTCCCGGGCAAAGGAAAATGCCTGGATGATGGATTCCCTTCTTACTCAGCTTGGAGAACAGGCGATTGATCTTTCCTTTGTACAAAATATTCTTTCTCCCGATGGACTGATCGGAAGGATTGATCCGCCAAAAGGAGAAGATCCGGAAAAAGAATTTTCTGCCCTGCAAAAAGAGCTTCAGTCTGATCCGGCAAAGGTTGAGTGGCTCTATCAATTGCCTTTGTATGGACCCGGAAATTACAAAGTGGGAGGTAGAGATCTTCGCCGTGATATCCCGGAAAGGGCCCCGGTTTATCAGTGCGGGGTCGCGGACCTTAATGGGGACGGGTATCCAGAGTATGTGATTCATGCCAGCCTGAGCCAGGAGAAAAAATCGGGCCTTCAGGGATATTACGCCATTTTAACTCCATCCCCAACGGGCCTGATCACAACAGAAGTGATTTATCATGGAAATGGCCCCTTAATAAAAAATGGGAAGACCCTTTTAACGGCCTCTCAGTCGGAAAAAGAGGGAACAAAAATCCTTCAAATTGCCCAGAATCCTTATCCTCCCGAGGGCCAGGGCTGGATTCCAGCGGAGGTGCATTTTCTTCAGCCCCAGGGGCTGGGAAAGAGTCTGACCGGAAAAGAATTGGCCCGGCTTTACCCGGATCACTATCTTGTTCCCCATGAGGGGACCCTTTATCTGGTTCCTCTCGCGGATTACGATATGCTTATGGATTTTGCTTTAAATAGGCTTTCTGGCGGAACCGAGGTCTTCCTTAAAGACGCGGATGATCCCCAGCAGGTTCCGGCTTTTCGCATTAAGGACCCGGCAGCCTATCTGGCCCAAAAATTTCCGGACCTTCCTTTCAGTCAGGAAGATTGGTCCAAGGCTCAACCGGCGGGAATGTTTCGAGCTGATCCCATGCCGATTACCATTGAAGACCTCGTTTCGGGAAAGGGGAAGGGGAAGGGTGTAGACCAGAAAAACGAAAATAAAAATCCATCTCCGGCCTATCCGCTTCCGGACGATCCGATGAATCCCGCGATAAAACAGGAGAAAAAATGAAAATCTGTTCTATTGCCTCCGGTTCCAGCGGCAACTGTATCTACCTGGAAACCGAGCAAAGTCGAATATTAATTGATGCCGGCTACAGCGCAAAACAAATTGAAATCCTGCTTAAAGAAGCCAACATTGACCCCAGGAAACTAGATGCGATTTTTGTCACCCATGAGCATTCAGACCATATCCAGGGGGTAGGGGTCCTGAGCAGAAGATTTCATCTTCCCATCTATGCGAATCGAAAAACCTGGGAGGCCATGGCAGGAAAACTCGGAAAAATCACCCCGGCTCATCGGTTTACCTTTAAAAATAACCAGCGGTTCTCCTTTCAGGATTTGGAAATTTTTCCTTTTCCCGTCCATCACGATGCCGCCGATCCGGTCGGGTATTCTTTTCTCTGTCAGGATGAAAAGGCGTCGATTGTAACGGATACAGGCGTTTTGGATCAGGGAATCATGGACGCGGTTCAAGGGTCGGATATTTACTATTTTGAAGCCAACCATGATGTTGGGATGGTTTTGAACGGTCCCTATCCCCAGCAGCTCAAAGAGCGAATCTTATCCGACCGGGGACATCTTTCTAACCGGCAGGCGGGTCTTGCTTTGTCCGAGCTTCTGCGGGGAGAAGATGAGGTGGTCCTGCTTGCCCATATGTCGATGATCAATAACAACATTCGGGTCTGTCAGGATACAGTCCTTTCCACCCTGATGGAAGAAGGCATTGACCCCAAAAATCATATGAAGCTTCTGGTCGCGCCAAGGCTTTCGCCTTCTGCCTTGTACACCTGTACCTATCCGAAAAAAGCGGTAATGGATTAATCCGCAAGAGAAATTATTGATGAATGAAATGACAAAAAAAAGAACACTGATTAGCCCAACCGGACAAGGAACTCCCGTTCCTGTTGGCGATGAAATCAGAATTCAGGTCGAAAAAAAACCCGGAGAAAGCCACGAAGAAGCTGTTATTCGGATGTTTCCACAGATTTATGATCTTTTCGGAAGAGATCTTCTTCCCCTGGAAGAGATTGAACACGCCCTTCAGACTACCTACCGGATCCGGCTCCTTTCCCGCTTTACCCGGGCTTTGAAAGATTATGAGATGCTTAAACCAGGGGATAAGGTTGCCGTCGCGATTTCCGGAGGAAAAGATTCCCTTCTTTTGGCAAAGCTCTTTCAGATTCTTCAGCGCTATACCAAAATTCCTTTTGAATTAGACTTTCTCGCCATGGATCCGGGCTATGCGCCCATCAACCGGGATCTTCTGATCTTTAACCTAGCCTGGCTGGGCATTCCTGCCCGGGTAAAAAAGTCAGATATTTTTCAGGTTTCCGAAACGATTTCTCAAAAGCCCTGCTATCTTTGCGCACGAATGAGAAGAGGCTTTCTTTATGGCAATGCCAAGGAGATGGGATGTAATAAAGTGGCGCTAGGCCATCATTTTAATGATGTGATTGAAACGACTTTGTTAAACCTTCTCTGGTCAGCCAACTACAAAATCATGATGCCGAAAATCATCGCCCAAAACTTTGATCACATGGAGCTCATTCGGCCGATGTATTACATCGAGGAATCATCCATTATCGCTTTTCGGGATTTTATTGGCCTTAAGGCCCTAGATTGCGCCTGTTCAGTAACGGCTAGCAAGGAAAGCTCACAGAGAAGAGAAGTGAAGGCGCTGATCCAAAAACTTAAAAAAGACAATCCCAATGTTGAAAAGTCCATCTTTCGAAGCGGGGAAAATGTTGCCGTCGATGCGATTTTGGGCTATGTCAACCGAGGGAAAAAGCACAGCTTTTTGGAACATTACGGAGATGAAGAATGGAATTTTTAAAAAATTTATTTAAAGTCATCCTCCTGGCTCTGGTGGAAGGAATTACTGAGTTTTTGCCTGTGTCTTCGACAGGGCACCTGATTCTGGTCAATGATTTTATTAAGCTTCAGCCGGAATCTTTCGCCAACTCCTTTAACATTATTATTCAGTTGGGTGCGATCCTTTCGGTCATGGTTCTCTATTTTCCCCGGCTCAATCCCTGGGCGGCGGGAAAGCAAAGAAAAAACCTTCCTCCGATCAATCCTCACTGGAACACCCAGACCAAATTTTACGTTCGGATTTTTAAAAGGGCGGACCGCCCGACCCTGCGCCTATGGGCGAATGTTTTGATCGGCTGTATTCCCGGAGGAATTTTTGGCCTTCTTTTCCACGATGTCATCAAGGAAAAGCTGATGAATTCGAAAACCGTCGTTGTCACCCTCCTTTTGTACGGAATTTTGATTATTGTCATGGAACGGTGGAACAAGGGAAGAAAAAAGGTTCGCTTCCAGAAAGCCCAGGATATCCCCTATTCTTCGGCCTTTCTTATCGGCTGCTTTCAGTGCCTGGCCATGGTTCCAGGGACATCTCGGTCGGCGGCTACGATTATCGGGGCGATGCTGATCGGAACCAGTCGGCTTGCGGCGGCGGAATTTTCTTTCTTTTTAGCCATTCCAACGATGATTGGGACTACCCTCCTGGAGCTTATTAAAGAGGGGGCCTCATTTTCCGGTCAGGAATGGCTTTTCATCCTTATCGGATTTTTTCTCTCCTTTCTTGTCGCTGGGTTGGTTATTCGGAAATTTATTGGATATATTCAGCATCATGACTTTGAGATTTTTGGCTGGTATCGGATTGTCCTGGCTATCCTGCTCATTATTTATATGCTGATAACAATGTGATAAAATAGGTGAACAAACAAATTTTATTCAAGGAGGTTTGAATGGACGCTGCTCAAGCGGATCCCGGATCAGGAGGAAATATCCTTTTTCAATTTTTTCTTCTGGTGATCTTGATCCTTGTCAATGCTTTTTATTCGGCTTCGGAAATGGCTCTGATTTCCGTTGACAAAAATATCATTAGGGAAAAAGCCGAGGAAGGTCAGGTCAAGGCAAAAAGGATCCTTAAGCTCTTGGATGATCCATCAAAGTTTTTATCCACGATCCAGGTCTGCATCACCCTTGCCGGCTTTTTCAACGCTGCCTTTGCGGCAACCGGCATCTCACAAGGGCTGGGCGACGGGCTTTTTCGAATCGGTGTGCCCAGGGCCTACCAGCTGGCCACGATTCTTTTCACGATTCTTTTATCCTTTGTGACCATTATTTTTGGGGAACTAATTCCCAAGCGTTTAGCTTTAAAAGCTCCTGAGCAATTTGCTTTTTCCGCCTCCGGTGTTCTCTGGTGGTCCTACCGACTTTTAAAACCCTGTGTACATCTCCTTTCTTCCATCACCAACGCGCTCCTTCGGGCAATGGGGGTAGAGATCAATGCTGTCGAGGAAAAAGTCACCATGTCGGATATTAAATCCATTGTTCAGGTGGGCCAAAGCCAGGGACTGATTAATGTGACCGAAGAGGAAATGATCAATTCCATTATCAGCTTTGACAACAAAACCGCCGAGGAGATCATGACCCCCAGAACATCGGTTTTTGCCATTGACATTACCGACCCGCCTTCGGAATACATGGATGAGCTGTTGTCTGTTCATTTTTCAAGGATTCCGGTCTATGACGATGACATAGACAATATTATTGGCGTTCTTTATATCAAAGATTATATGCAGGAAGCCTACGAAGTCGGTTTCGATCAGGTCGACATTCAAAATATTGTCCGGCCAGCCTACTTTGTTCCGGAAAGGAAAAATGTCAATGAGCTTTTCAATGAGCTTCGGGAAAACAATTCTCATATTGCCGTTTTGATTGACGAGTATGGCGGGTTTTCGGGGATTGTCACCATGGAAGATCTCATCGAAGAAATCGTGGGCGATATTGACGATGAATATGACTCGGATGAACCGGAAATCAATAAAATCAGTCAGAATACCTATATGGCAAAGGGGACCCTTTCCATTAAAGAGCTCAATTCGAATATTGGGTCGGAATTTGACGAAGAAAACGAAGACTATGACAGTTTGGGCGGACTGCTCTTTTATTTGATGGGCAGAATTCCGGAAGATACTGAGCAGCCTTTTGTTGAATATGACCAATGCCAGTTTTTTATCCGAAAAATGTCCAACAAAAAAATTGAACAGGTTCGGATTGAATATGACCGGGAAAAGGTGAAAAAGGAAAAAGCCCTTCGCTTTCAGCGTCAGGAAGAGTAAGGACCAATGAAAAGACCAGAAAAACCTTCGCAAAAAGAAAGAGTACAAAAGGGAAACGCTCAAGAGGAAATTTCTCCGGAAAAAGAAAAAAAGCCGCTCTCGGATCAAAAAGGTCCGTTAAATCGGCGGGCCTTTCTTTTGGGCCTTTTTCTCTTCGCCCTGATTGGCTTGATTTATTATAGTACAAGGTCAACCAACCCGGACTCCCCCTTGCGGATTGCTGAAAAAGCTTCCCTGTCTCCCCAGGAAGGGTGGACTTCGATCGGCTCCTGCGGAACGAATTTTTATTATGTGAAGGATCACAAACTCCATGGCCTTCAGGCAAACGGAAGGGAGCTTTTCACCTGGGATTTGGGAGAAGAGGGCAAGGTTTCTTATGGACGGGAAATCGCGGTTTTAAAGCCAAATTTTTCCCTTTGTCTTTTGGATCCGCAGACCGGGGAGGTAAAAAAGGAAATTTCGGCGCCAGAAAGTTTGGATCTTTGCGCCACCCCGCGGGGAAAGTCCTCTTATGCTGTTTTTTTTAAAGATAAGATTCGCCTGTACGATTCGAAACTCAAGGTTGTCGGGGAAATTTTAGATCTTCAGGATCCCTTCCGTCTGGCCGTTCAAGACCAAGGCGAGGCCTGGCTGGAACAAGGCCCCACGACCATGAAAGAAGTGCGTTCCCAAGATGAGGGAACGGTTTTTTGGGATGAGGGCATCGCTCCTCTTCCGGCTTTCTGGCCGAGTCGATCGTACTTAGGCTTGAAGGATGAGAAAAAAACGTCGGGCCTTCCCTCGCAAAGACCCTATCTCGATGTTCTTCCCCTGGGCCAGGGAGCTTTTGTTGCCCTTACCCGCCAGGACCTTTTGATTATAAAGAATCACCAGCTGCTTCAACGCTATCCCCTTCAGGATCCCCGTTCCTGGGACAGCGGCTTTTTGTTTGTCGTTTTAGATGGGGACAAGGTTCGTCGCTTTACTGAAGAGGGAAAAGAGCTTCCGCCTCCTTCCCTATCCTTTACGCCCAAAGAGGTCAAAATTGGGAAAGAGGCCTGTTTTGCCTTTGGAGAGGGGACCTTTGCCCGGATTGGGGAAAGCACAGAGGAAAAACCTTTAAAATTAGACGAAAAGCTTTCTGATCCTTTTGTACGGGGATCCGGGCGGCTTGAGGTCTTTACCGATCAGGGGCTCATGAATTTGGATACGGCAAAGGCTCCACAGGGCACTTTTTAAAAAATAGGAGAAAGTGAGAATATGCAAATGAACCTTTCTTTTCGGCCCCTGTTTTTATGGGCAAAAGGGAACCCGCCCCTTCAAAAGGGGATTGACCTGGCGATCATCCTGGGCAGCGCGCTTTTCATTCTTTGGCTTGGTCAGTTTCTGATTAACCGATTCTTTGAAAAAAGAGCGAAAAAGGCGGAAAACGGATACTTCGCGACCATCCACAGTATCTTCTATTCCATTTTCCGTATTTTTGTCCTCTTTTCTGCCCTGATGGATGCCCTCCGTATCCTTGGGGTGAATACTTCATCCATTCTTACGGCTGCCGGGGTCGGCGGTATTGCCATTGCCTTTGGCGCGCAGAAGATCATCGCCGATATTTTTACCGGAATCACTTTCTTGATGAATAACGAACTCCATTTGGGGGACTATGTTGTTCTTTCGGGCTGTGAGGGAACGGTGGTTTCCATGAGCCTATATCGAATTCGGGTCCAAGGGTATTCGGGGATTCTTTACATCATTCCCAACTCCTCCGTTGAAATTATTTCGAATTACCGGAAGGATCCGGTTTTCTGCGATGTCACCCTGGCCCTTCCGAACGGGTTTTCTTTGGAAAAAGCAAAGACGCTTTTGGAAAAAGTCCTGGACGAGCTCTATGAAAAACATTCGTCCCTTTTTCTTCAAAAACCCTCTTTTATGGGGATTGATGCCGTAAATCCTTTCACCTATAGCTACCGGATCAATATCCGAACGCTTATAGGAGATTCCTGGTCTTGCCAGCGAATGGTCCGGGAAGCCTGCCTCCAGGCCCTTCAAAAAGAAGGGGTGTTTGCCCGCTTATTCGATGAGCCGGAAGCTTTGAACATGCCAACGATCAGCTTAAAGAGCATAGAATCGAGGGACCATGAGTAAATATCAGGTTGGAGATCATGTCACGCTAAAAAAGGGCCACCCCTGTGGAACAAATGATTGGCAGATTCTTCGAACGGGCGTAGACATCAAATTATCTTGTACGGGCTGCCAAAAGATCGTTTGGTTAAAGAGAACGGAATTTGATAAGCGGGTTAGGAAAATCCAAAATCAAGAGGGAAAATTTGTCTCTATTGTCCACTTTCAGCGTGAAGAAGAAAACGATTTTAAAGAAGAGTCTCTGGAATAGGACCGCCGCTTTTAAGAAAAAAATTGAAGAAAAAAAGGCATAAAAAAAGAGCCGCCTTTAGATGGGATCATGCCGAAAAGGACCTTTCGGGCATGATCGATCAAAAAGGACAGGGCTCTTTTTTTCGTTCAATTTCTATCAATAGGATGGATACCAGAGGGGGTGCTTTTCGGTTAAAGCCAGCACTTCTTTAGAGAGTCTTTCCAGCTGGGATTCCTGATCCCGGTTTTCAATGGCTTCGGAAATGATCTGAGCGACCTTTCTAAAGTCATCTTCTTTAAAGCCCCGTGAGGTCATTGCGGGAACCCCAAGGCGAAGGCCGGAGGTGACGGCAGGAGATTCTGTTTCGTTGGGAATGGTATTTTTGTTTGCCGTGATATGGATTCGGTCCAAAAGTTCTTCCGCATCCTTACCGGTGATGCCCTTGCTTTTGACGTTTAAAAGGACCATGTGATTATCTGTTCCGCCGGCGACAATAGTAAAGCCTTCTTTTATCAGCTCATCGGCAAAGGCTTTGGCATTGGCGACCACCTGCTTTTGATAGTTCACAAATTCCGGCTGCAGGGCCTCATAAAGGGCCTGGGCCTTGGCGCCGATCACGTGCATAAGAGGACCGCCCTGGATTCCAGGGAAAATGGCGTGATTAATTTTTTTATAGATTTCCTTATCGTTGGTCATAATCATGCCGCCTCTCGGGCCCCGGAGGGTTTTATGGGTGGTTGTCGTGACCAGATCAGCATAGGGACAAGGATTAGGATGGAGTCCCGCCGCAACAAGACCTGCAATGTGGGCCATGTCCACCATCAAAAAGCAGCCGACCTCATCCGCGATTTCTCTAAATTTTTTAAAATCAATGGTTCGGGAATAAGCGGAGGCGCCGGCAACGATAACATTGGGCTTTTCTTCCAGCGCCATTTGTCGAATGGCATCATAATTGAGCTGTTCGGTTACCGGATCTATCCCATATTGAACGATTTGATAGTCTTCTCCACTGAAAGAAACCGGACTACCATGGGTCAAATGGCCGCCGTCACTGAGGCGCATCCCCATAATTTTTTCTCCATGTTTTAAAAGAGCCCGGTAGGCCGCCATATTTGCGGAAGAGCCGGAATGGGGCTGAACATTGACATACTTTACCTGGAAGAGTTCCTTTGCGTAGGATCGGGCCTGGCGCTCAAAGATATCGATGTACTCACAGCCGCCGTAGTATCTGCGACCGGGATAGCCCTCGGCGTATTTGTTATTGAGAATGCTTCCCTGAAGTTCCAGGACGGCATTCGAAGGATAATTTTCACTGGCAATTAACTCAATATTTTTTTCCTGACGGCTGCGCTCGGCAACCAAGGCTTCCTTCAAAATGGGATCCATATTTTTCATCCTCCTCCGTGTTAAAAGTCTTTTTTTCCATCCGCGTCCAATCAAGGCCAGAGCAAGCGGGCCTTAAAGGCAAATCTTTGGACCTACCGGCGGAGAAAGTCCGCCCGGCCCGGTTCGGTCGCCGGAATTTCATAACCGGCTTTTTGCATTTCATGAAGTTTCATCAGCAAGAGGTGAATATCGACATTTAAGATCTGGGCGATACCGACCACATCATATCCGTCTCGAGCCAGCTGTTCAATCTCTTTTTCCTCTAACAGCAAATGACAGGCAAAAAGATTCGCTTCATATTCGGTCCGGGAGCTGGCCGAAAAAAGGGTAAACGGGACAAGGTCAGCGATGCCCTCAGAAGGCCGGTGCAAAAGGGCATGGCCCAATTCATGGGCAAGAACCGTTCGCCGCTCCTGATCACCCATATTGGCATTGAGAAAAATACAGGACCTTCCTTCAATCACGGCATACATTCCCAAGAGATTCTCGAAATCCGACCGGTTATACAAAGAAATTGACAGGGCGGAAACCAGCTCTTCCGGGTCGGAAGTCTTATACTGATCTTTCAGCCCTTGCACCATTTCTTTCATATTCATTAAAATTTCTCCCGGCGGCCGTCCCAGTAGGCATCTTCCAGGGCTTTCATGACAGCATCCTTATCCCGGCTGGAAAGCTTGCCTCCGGAAAACATGGCCTGGGCCTGCCGAATCAGAGTCTCGGCCTGGATTTTCCCGTCTTCCTTTTCCCACATCGCATGCATCTCTTCTTCTTCATTCTCAACGAACAGGTAATTGAGGCGGACATGGAAAAGCTCTGCCATTTTTTCATAGGTTTCCCGGCTTTTGGGATAGGACTGGCCGGATTCATAGGAACCGACCGTTCGGGTGGATACGCCGATTTTTTCTCCCAGAGCGCGTTGGGTCAAACCGGCCTTTTTTCTCAGCGCTTTGATTTTTTCTGCAAAGGTCACAGGATCCTCCTTCATGGTCGCAAAATCAAGAAGATAAAGTTCTTGTTTCTTCTTGACAAAGGAAGATAAACTTCCTATACTGATATCCAAGAGGGGAAAGAAGAAGTTTATCTTCTTGAAGTTTACTTCTTTTTGAGGGAACTGTCAAAAGGAAAAGCGGGGGTGGGAGCAGAAAGAGAGAAGGAAATGAAAAAAACCATCCTTCATGCCGATATGAATTCTTGTTACGTCTCCATTGAACAAGCTCGTCATCCCGAGTTAAAAGGAAAGGCGGTAGCGGTTGGCGGGTCAGAAAAAGATCGAAATGGGATTATTTTAGCCAAGTCAATTGAGGCGAAGGCCCAGGGAGTAAAGACCGGCGAGGTCATCTGGCAGGCCAAAGGCAAATGTCCGAACCTGATGATTCTTCCCGCTGATTTTGCGCTGTATCTGACCTATTCGAAGCTGGCTCATGCGATTTACCGGGAATACACGGATCGGATTGAACCCTTTGGCATTGATGAATGCTGGCTGGATGTTACCGAAAGTCAGAAGCTTTTTGGAAATGGAGATGTGATTGCTGAGGAGCTGAGAAGAAGATTTCGAGAAGAGCTGGACATCACTATCTCGGTGGGAATTTCTGACAATAAAATATTTGCGAAACTCGGCAGCGATTATAAAAAGCCGGATGCGCAAACGAGAATTGATTTGGAAAATTATCAGAAAATTGCCTGGCCTCTTCCGGTAGAAGATCTGCTTTATTGCGGGCCAAGGACAAGGAAAAAGCTTCATCGCATGGGGGTGATGACAATAGGGAATCTGGCAAAGACGGACCCTTCCTTTATTCAAAAGTTTCTTGGCGTAAATGGCCTTCGCCTTTGGATTGCCGCCAATGGAAGGGATGATACGCCGGTTGCCCGGGAAGATTTTGTCCCCCCGATCAAGTCCATCGGCTGTGGAACAACCTTTCGAAGAGATCTTAGAAATGATAAGGAAGTAAAAGGGGGACTGATTGCTTTGGCCCAGGAGCTGGAAAAAAAGCTGATCGAGAAAAAATTTTCCGGAAAAAGCCTCCACCTTTCCGTTCGAGACGGCCTGCTGGCTTATCAGGAGGCCAAAATGAACCTGGCCTATCCAGTACAAAATGCCAGCGAGCTTGCCGAAAGTGGCTTTTCTCTTTTTTGCCAGACTTGGACCTGGAAGCATCCGGTTCGGGCGATGACCCTAAGGGTCAGTGACCTTTTTCCCGAACAAACGGCCGTTCAAAGGGCCTTTTTTCCTGATTTTTTACGGCATGAAAAAAAAGAGAGATTAGGGAAAACAATTCATGAACTTCAAAAGCGATACGGCCCGCAATCGGTCCAGCCTGCGGTTATGAAAGATTTTCACCAGGCCGATCTTTTACGGCCCCGGGCGACCATGCCGTCAAATTGCTTTTCCGCGCTTCGAAAAGCCTGACCTCTGAGAAGAGGCCCGAAAAATCCCAAGGGGAAGGGGGAAAGAAGGATTGCTTTCTTTTTCAGATTGAGATAGGTTGAAATGGGCTTTGAAAAAAAGATGATTTTCAATTTGAATAAGCGAACTCGCTTGAGAAAGGAAAGGCCTATGATTTACACGGTTACCTTAAATCCCTCCCTCGACTTTATTACCGTGGTTAAAGACTTAAAAAAGGGAAAAATCAACCGATCTTGTGAAGATAGCATGAATGCTGGCGGCCATGCGATTACGGTCTCCCGATTTTTAAATATTTTGCAGATGCCGACGACCGCAACCGGTTTTGTTGGAGGAAAAACCGGCGCCTTTGTCGAGGATGAACTTAGCCGGCAGGGAATCGCCCATCATTTCATTCACATTAAGGAAAATACCCGAATCAACCTGGGCATTTTTTCCGGGGGCATGGAGACCCGGATTAATGGGACGGGCCCTCACGTTAGCCTGGAGGAAATCAATGATCTGATGTACTATCTTTCCCGGATTCGGGAAGGAGATGTTGTCATTATGGCTGGATCCATTCCTAAGGATATGCCTCCCAGCGTTTACAGCCGGATTGTTGAGATTGCCGTTGTCAATGGAGCTGACTTTATTCTTCACGTTGATCAGGCGTTGGTCAAGCCGATCCTTCAAAAGGGACCCCTTCTGGTGACCCCAAGCCTGGAAGATCTTTCTGAATTTTACGGGCAGGAAGTCCTCACGAAAGAAGACGTATTAAAATATGGAATGCGCTATTTTAACGAAGGACCAAAAAATGTCCTGGTCAATATGGGACTGGAAGGATCCATGCTTTTTGCGGAAGATGGAAAAATCTATGAGGCCGGAGGCCCCGGAAAAACCATTATTTCCACAACCTACGCGGATATGGGTCTGGTTGCCGGCTTTGTTGGCGATTATATGCGAACGGGAAACCCAAAAGAAGCCTTTCATTTAGCCCAGGTCATTGGTCATGCGGCCTGTTATGTTCAAACCTTGCCAAATATGGACCTTCTTCGTCAGGCCGGCGAAGAGGTGGAGATTCTTCCTCTTAATTGAGCGGAAGAAAAAGGCAGAAAGATTTTTTCTTTCTGCCTGAGTCGAGATATGGAGATTTTACTGTTTTATTCGGACAAAGACCTGTTTTCCGCCTTCTTTAGTGATTTGCCGGCGTTCGGTTTCTAAGGATTCCATGGACTCTATAAAAGGGGCCAACTTCTTATATCCGTAATTTCGGACATCAAAATCAGGAAAGCGCTTAGAAAGTTGGTTTCCCAAGTCTGCCAGAGAGATCCAGGAATCCTCATCGGAATTTTCCATAATAATGGAACGGATAGCCCGGCGGAGGGTAGAGAACTTCGTCAGGGGCTGGGCCTTTTCCCGGTGAGCGCTCTGGCTTTTTTCCCCGTTTACTAAGCTGGCATTGGCTCCCGAATTTTCCTGGGAATCCGGTCCGTCTTCAGCGTCATTTTGATGGTCACTATAAAGAATGTCCAAATATTTAAACGTATTGCAGGCCGCAATAAAGGCCGGTGGCGTCTTGCTCTCTCCCATTCCGATGACATTCATTCCGGATTCCCGAAGGCGGGAGGCCAGACGGGTAAAGTCACTGTCAGAGCTCACCAGCACAAAGCCATCGACCGTCATGGTATAGAGAATATCCATGGCGTCAATAATTAAGGCAGAGTCCGAGGAATTTTTCCCATTAGTATAGGAATACTGCTGGATAGGCGTAATGGAGGCATCCAGGAGGGTTCTTTTCCACCGGTTATTTTGCGTTTGTGTCCAGTCTCCGTATATGCGCCGGTAGGTGGTTATTCCGTACGTGGACACTTCGTCAAAAATAGTCTGAATATACTTTGGCGAAATATTTTCCGCGTCAATAAGTAAGGCATACTGATCTTCTTCGTTCATTTTTTGCTCCTGCGAAATCGTTTATTCGGATTTTTCTTCCTCTCCTTTAAAGAGGATATGAGCGGGAACGCCAACGGCTGTGGCTCTGGCGGGAACGTCATGAAGAACAACGGCTCCGGCGCCAATTTTTGCGCCGTCCCCAACATGGATGGGGCCCAGGAGGGTGGCATGGGTGCCGATATAGACATGATTGCCTAAAATGGGATGGCGGTGTTTGGAATCTCCCCCCCGGCCACCTAAGGTGACCGAGTGGAACATTACGCAATCATCCCCGATTTCAGCTGTTTCTCCGATCACCACGCCCATTCCGTGATCAATGAAAAAGCGGCGGCCGATCTTGGCGCCCGGATGAATTTCAATTCCGGTTTTTTTTCTGGCCCATTCGGAAATCGCCCGGGCAATAAGGGGTTTTCCTTTTAAATAAAATTCATGGGCAATATCATATGCTTTTAAAGCCTTGTTCATCGGGTAAAAATGGCGTGCTTCAAATAAAGAATGGCAGGCGGGGTCATGGTCCATGACGCACTGAGCCTGTTCTTTCCAGTCTCTGTTTTTCATGAAAAATCCTTTTCTATTTTATCGTTTTAAGAAAAATTCGCAAAAGCGAATATAAGGAAGAGTAAAAAAATGCAAATCAGAAAAAAGGCCGGCAGACGAACGAATGCTTTTATTGAAAAGTAAA
>CABTZP010000002.1 GCA_902489375.1 uncultured Tissierellia bacterium
GTACATTTAATCATGGAAAAACTCGGGGGCGCCGCACCCTGGACCGCCTGGGAGCCCCAACTGGCCATGCCGATGGACCAAGCGAAAGAAAAGCTAAAAGACGCCATCCGCCAATATTTCCAAGAAGAGGAGGAAGAAAATGAAAGCCATTCTGATTAAAGATTTAGAAAGCTTAGGCAAAGCCGGCGATTTGGTCAATGTAAAAAATGGTTATTTTAATAACTTTTTACAGGCCAAAGGCTATGCCATTCAGGCCACCCCTAAAAATATTCGGGAGTGGGAAAAAAATAAAAAGGAAAAGGAAGCCCGGGAAGTCGAAGAGCGGAAAAATGCCCAGGAATTAAAAAAGAAAATTGAGAAAAGTCTCATTACCATCCCGGCAAGGGCCGGAGATAACGGGCAGCTTTTTGGTTCGGTGACAGCCCAGGACATTGCCTCCGCCCTGGAAAAAGAGGGGATGAAAATCGACAAAAAGAAGGTGGAAATCAAAGAGCCCATTCGTAAGCTTGGCGATCACACCGTTTCCATCCGGGTATACCCTGATATGGCCGCAGACCTTAAGGTCCGTATTGCCGGAGAAAAGTAAAAGAGAAGAAAAGAAAGGAGAACGATGATGGCTGAAGAAAGAACACAAATGCCGGCTGATGAAGAAGCGGAAAAGGCCATCCTCTCCTGCATTCTTCTTGACAACGCCCTGATGAATACGGTTTCCGAGGAAATCAAGGTCAAAGACTTTTACTATCCTCGCTATGGGGCAATCTTTGAAACCATGCTTGCCCTTTCTGGGGAAAACCAGCCCATTGACGCCCTGACGATTGAGGCAAGACTAAAGGAAAGAAAAGAGTTTGATCAGATCGGAGCGAGAGAGACCATTCATTCTCTTTTTGAGGGGGTATATCTTACCGTCAACCTGGATTCCTATGTCAATATCGTAAAAAAGCAGGCCCTGAGAAGAGCCCTGGCTTCTTTAGGTGATCAGCTCCGCCGCCAGTCCCTTGCCGGGGAAGATGATCCAACCGTTCTTTTAGGGTCTGCGGAACAGCGACTTTTGGAGATCGGTCAGGGGCAGATGACAAAGGGGCTAACCCCCCTTCAGGAGAGTCTGGAAACGACGTTAAAGCGAGTTTCAGATCTTTCTGTAAGCAAGGAAAAAATTACCGGGGTTCCGACCGGTTTTAAAGAGATGGACCTTCAATTTTCCGGTCTCCAGCCTTCGGACCTTATTCTTCTGGCCGCCCGGCCCTCCATGGGCAAGACCGCCCTTGGGGTCAATATGGCCTATAATGCCGCCCGTTTTGAGAAAGACGGGCAAAACCCCTATAAAGTTGCGATTTTTTCCCTGGAAATGTCTAAGCTCCAGCTTAGTCAAAGACTTTTGGCCATGGCCTCGGGAGTAGACCTTCAAAAGATTATTTCTGGAGATATTTCCGAAAGCGGTGAATGGGAGCTGATCTTTAACGGCGTGGAAAGGCTCAGCAAGCTTCCTATTTATATCGACGACACCTCTTCCCTCTCCATCCAAAAGCTAAGAGCCCGCTGCCGAAGGATGAAGATGGAAAGAGGACTGGATTTTGTCCTGGTCGATTACCTTCAGCTGATGACCGTGGATTCTGCTCGCAGGAATGATAACCGCCAGCAGGAAATCACAACGATTTCCCAGGGCTTAAAAGCCCTGGCGAAGGAAATGAACTGCCCGGTCGTCGCCATCTCCCAGCTTTCTCGGAAACCGGAATCCCGGGAGGGATCCCGGCCCTTTATGAGTGATATGCGAGAATCGGGTTCCATCGAGCAGGACGCTGATATTGTCATGCTTCTTTATCGGGAGGACTATTATAATCCCGACTCGGAAAATCCGAACGTGACGGAAGTCAACATCGCCAAGCACCGCAACGGGCCGACCGGCGTCCTTAAGCTTTATTTCCAAAAAGAATTCACCCGCTTTATCGACATTGATTATCATCCCGGACCCCATCCGGAATAAAGGAGGGACCATGAAAGTACAATTCGACCTTTCCAAGGTAGATTTTCGGGTCACTCCGGTGGAAAATATTTTTTTGGACACCTATCTTGCCCAGGCACCGGCGGAAGCCCTGCGGGTTTACCTCTATGGCTGGCGGGCATCCTATGAAAATCCTGAGGGCGTTTTGGCCGAGACAATTTCAAAAGATCTCAAACTCAGCCCGGACCAGCTCGTTGAGGCGCTTTCCTATTGGATGGATCAGGGGCTGGTTACGGAAAGTCGGGGGGAGGATCAGCCGGTTTTTCTTTTTCGTTCGGTTCTTCTTCACTGGCAGGGATTTTATGACGAAAGGGCCGAAGCGCCGATACAGAGCGAACCTCCAGCGGGCGAATTTCCGGAGGAAGAGGACAGTCAAAGGATGTTTTCGATGTTCCAAAAGCTCGAAGACTATCTTTCCGAAGGGAAGGCTTATCGGGTGGCCTTAAAGGAAAATGAAATACGGCTGATTCAAGAGATCTTAGGTCGTTACCCCATGAGTCCGGAGTATTTTTTATATGCCTATCAAAAAGCCTCGGAAATGTCCCAGAAGGGGTCAAGGTCGGTTCATTACCTGACCGCCATTATTGAAAATTGGGCTCGTTTTGACGGCCTGATCACAAAAGAAGACTTGGATCATTTTTTGACTTCCCGCCAGGAGCAGGCTCAAAAAGGACAAAAGCTTCGCCGTCAAAGAAAGGGGATAGCGAATGCCCCGCAGGCGCAAAAACGCTCTCGTGATGAGGAACGCGCCTGGGTCGAATCCATGCTGGATCGATCGAGAAAAAGGAGCCTTCGAGGGGGCGGGGGAAGAAATCAGGGAGAAAAGAAGGACCGGGAAGGGGAAGATGCGGATGGAAGTCAGTGAGATTTTAAAGGCCAGGAGAAACCGGGCGATGGCTTCCAGGGACCGGCGCGTTCGCCAGCTTTTTGAGGGACATCCCGAACTGGAAGCTCTCCGAGAGGACCGGATCAAAAAGTCCCAGGATCTTGCCCTATCCGCCCTAAAAGGGGATCTAAAGGATCGTCAGATGGCTAAAGCCCGCTTGGACGAGGCAAAAGAAAGGGAAGAGGAGGCCATCCAAAAGCTGGGCCTTCGCCCTGATTTTTTCCTGCCCGATTTTTTCTGCAAAAAATGTGAGGACACGGGTTTTGTGGAGGGAAAGGCCTGTAGCTGCCGAAAGAGTCTTCTAACCGGTCAGCTTTATGATGCCTCCTCCCTTTCCGATTTGCTTTCCTTTCAAAACTTCGATCAGTTTGATCTCGATCTTTTTCGCAAGGATCGGCAGCAGGAAGAAGAGGAAAGCCCCTGGGAACATATGAAGCAAATCCGTCAGGAGATGGAAGAGGAATATTGCCGGTATTTCGAACCGGATTCGCCCAGCCTGTATTTTTATGGGCCGCCGGGGACCGGAAAGACCTTTTTGATTTCCTGCATCGCCAAAAATCTCATGGACCGGGGGTTTTCGGTTTCCTATCAAACCAGCGGAGAGATTCTGGATTTTTTGGTTAGCTACTCCTTTTCCTATCCTCAGGATCGGGAGAAAATGGAAGAGAAAAAAAAGTGGATTTACGAATCCGATCTTTTAGCCCTGGACGACTTGGGCACGGAATATATTAATCAGGCCAGCCAGGCCCAGCTTTTTCAGTTGATTAATAGCCGGCTTCTTCGAAAAAAACCGACCCTAATCTCCTCGAACCTTTGGCCCGACCAGCTGGACAAGGTCTATGATCAAAGGATCCGCTCAAGGATCTGCGGCGCCTTTGTGCTCTACTCCTTTTACGGGGCAGACCTTAGAGAAAGGATTCGATAACGATGCTTGCCATAAGCCGAGATCAACAGCTGGAGATGATCGCTTACGCCACCAAACAGCTGGAAATGCCGGAGATCCTTTTGGTCGAAAATGCGGCCGCAAAGGTGATTTCCGCCATTGACCTTTCCCGCAGGGAAACGTTCGCAATCTTCTGTGGGACGGAATTTAACGGAGCCTGCGGCCTGGCCATAGCCAGGGGGCTTTTAACCAAGGGAAAGAAAGTTCAGATTTTTATCGTGGGGGATCTCCAGGAGCCTTCCCCCGCTTTTGAGGTGAATCATCAAATTCTCTTTCATATGAAAGCAAAAATGAAGCGGATTAAGACGCTGGGAGATATTGAGGATTTGCTCCAGGAGCTGATGAAGGTCAATACCATCATTGATGCCATTTATGGGACGGAGAAGTCAACGCCGGTGGATTCCATTGCTTCCATTGCCATCGGACAGATCAACGAATCCAGAATCTTCACCCTTTCCATTGACATCGCTTCGGGGATTGACGCGACGAGCGGAAGACCCCTGGGCGATTTTGTGGAACCGGGGGTGATGGTAACGTTTGAATTTATGAAAAAGGGAATGGAAGCGTGCCCGTACTTGCACTGTCCGGTGAAAATCCTGCCCATCGGCCTCCCCCGGGAGGCGAAGTCCTATGTTTTGGGCAAAGATTGGGAAAGCAAAATGGAGAAGGAGGAGAAGAATGTTAAATATTAAGCGCGTTCGTGAAAATCCTGAAGAAGTTCGGGAAGGGTTAAGGAAGAGATCCGGGGAATATGACATTGACTCCGTCCTCCAGATCGACGATCAGAGGCGGGCGCTTCTGGCCGAAGTGGAAGAGAAGAAGGCGGAGAAAAACCGGGTGTCCAAAGAAATCCCCTTGAAAAAGAAAAAGGGGGAAGATGTTTCAGAGATCTTCGAGTCCATGAGAAAGCTCAGCGATGAGATCAAGGGATATGATGAAAGGCTCAGGGAGATCGACGAAAAAATGCGGGATGCGCTTTTAAATATTCCCAATGTCCCCCATCCGTCTGTGCCGGTCGGCAAGGATGATGCAGAAAATGTGGAGCTTCGAAAATTCGGAACGCCGACGTCCTTTGACTTTGAGCCCAAGGCCCACTGGGATCTGGGGACGGATCTTGGACTTTTGGACTTTGACCGGGGGGCAAAGCTTTCCGGCGCTCGTTTTACAGTAATGACTGGAAAGGGCGCAAGGCTGGAAAGAGCCATTTATAACTTTATGCTCGACCTTCACACCCTCGATCAGTCCTATACGGAAATTGAGCCCCCTTACCTGGTCAACCGGGCTTCCATGACCGGAACGGGTCAGCTTCCGAAATTTGAAGAGGATATGTATCACTGCGAGGCAGATGATCTTTTCCTGATTCCCACGGCAGAAGTTCCGGTCACCAACCTCTATCGGGATGACATTTTAGAGGAAAAGGATCTGCCGGTATACCTGACCGCCTTTACTCCCTGCTTTCGCCGGGAAGCTGGATCGGCCGGAAGAGATACCCGGGGCATTGTCCGCCAGCACCAGTTTGATAAGGTGGAGCTGGTCAAATTTGTCGAGCCCGCTACGTCCTATGATGAACTGGAAAAGCTCACCGATGATGCGGAAGAAGTCCTTCGGCGCCTGGGTCTTCCCTACCGGGTCGTTCAGCTTTGCACCGGGGATCTGGGCTTTTCCTCGGCCATGACGCACGATATTGAAGTCTGGATGCCTTCTTATGGCCGATACGTGGAGATCTCTTCCTGCTCTAACTTTGAAGATTATCAGGCTCGGCGGGCAAATATTCGCTACCGGGACAGCAAGGGAAAAACCCAGTTTGTTCATACCTTAAACGGGTCGGGTCTTGCCGTCGGCAGGACCTGGGCGGCAATCGTTGAAAATTATCAAAACGCCGATGGGTCGATTACCATTCCTGACGTTCTGGTTCCCTTCTTTGGCGCGGATAAAATTGAAGCTCCGAAGAAATAGGGCAAAAAAATCAATGAAAAAGCAAATTGTCTTGACCGGCGGGGGAACCGCCGGTCATGTCGCCGTCAACCTTGCCCTCATCCCACCCCTTCTGAGGGACGGCTGGTCAATTGACTATATTGGCTCCCAGGAGGGGATTGAAGAAGAGCTGATTCGGGATTTTCCTGAGGTCACCTATCATGCCATTCCCACGGGGAAATTTCGAAGGGCCAAGACCCTGGATAACTTTTTTGCCAATTTTCGTGATCTTTTCCGGATTTGGTCGGGTTACTGGAAATCCAGAAGGCTCATCAAAAAAATTCGCCCTCAAATCATCTTTTCCAAGGGGGGATATGTTTCTGTACCCGTGGTTTACGCGGGCGCAAGCCTTAGGGTCCCGGTTCTTTCCCATGAATCGGATTTGACCCCGGGCCTGGCCAACAAGCTGACCCTCTCCCGGTCGATGAAGATCCTGATCACTTTCAAGGAGACGGCTCGCTATCTTCCCAAGGAAAAGGTCTATTATCTGGGCCCCATTATTCGCGAGCAAATTAAGGGAGGATCGAAAGAAAGGGGCCTTTCTCATTTTTCCTTTGATGGGAAAAAGCCGGTCCTTCTGGTCTTAGGCGGTTCTTCCGGAGCGGCTCGAATCAATGAGGCCGTTTGGGAAAATCTCGATGTTCTCTTAGAAACCTTTGACATTGTCCATGGGGTTGGTCAGGGGAAAGGACGGCCGGACCTCGCCCAGCCAGGCTATGTCCAGGTGGATTATATCAAAGAAGAAATGAAGGACGCCCTGGCCATGGCAGATCTGATTCTCTCCCGGGCCGGTTCCAATGCCATTTTTGAATTTCTCTACTATCAAAAGCCCATGGTCCTGATTCCCTATCGGCTGGGCAGCCGAGGGGACCAGGTGGTCAATGCGAAAAATTTTGCAGACGCTGGCTATGCGAATACGCTAAATGAACTGACCCTGACCCGGGAAGATTTTTTGGAGGCCGTGAGGAAAACCTGGCAGGACCGGGAGGAGATTGTCCAAAGGGAGAAGGCGGTTGAATTTCAGGACGGCGTCCAGGTGATTTTGAATTTGATTGACAGATATGCTAAAGGAGAGACGAAATAATCGATTAATTTATTGATGTTTTTATCATGATAAGCGATACTGATTATAAGAGATGAAGAATATTATTGCGAGGTGATAAAAATGGATTTTGTCAGAGAATTGTCAAATCGAACAGTTTCTATTTCTGAATTTAATCGTGGTCTTGCTGGCCGCATTTTTGATGATGTAAAAGTGACTGGCTCTAAGGTAGTCCTAAAAAATAATACACCGGAGTGTGTGCTTATTTCACCTGAAGAGTACTCGATATTGATGGATGAACTGGAAGATGCAAGGGATCTTATCCTTGCGAACAAGAGACTTTCCTCGGCAAAAAAAGATGATTTTATTTCTAGGGAAGAATTTGAAAAGCGGTTTCATATTAACCTAGATGACGTTTCTCCGCTTGATGAGGATGAGATAGAATGACCTATCAATTATCTTTTCTTAGAGAAGCAGTTAAAGATTACCAATCATTGGACGGCTCACAAAAAAAGATAGTGGATAAGGCACTAAAAAGAATCTTGTTAAACCCTCTTCCCAGAAATGAGGGAGGATACGGCAAACCTTTAGCAAATCTCGAAAATTCTAGATTAGCGGGTTTGATGAAAATCAAATTAAAAAGCTCAGGGCTTAGAATTCTTTATAAACTGGAAAAATGTGGAAAAGAAGTCCTAATCATCATTATCGGTACTCGAGCAGATTCAAAAGTGTATAAAGAAGCAGAGAAAAGGATTGCAAAGCTTGAGGATCTTTCGTGAGGGATTCGAAAAGATTGAATCTTCTGTGTGAATAAAAAGAAGGGGCTTTCCCCAAAGACCGGCCGGGCCGGGTCTCGACCGAGGTCAGACCAGACCCGAACCTTGGCAAATTTCAAAAAAACTTAATTTTTAAAAGAATGTACCGGTGCAGGGATAAAGCCTCCCCGGCAAATGAGCGCTTCGCTTGAGCCTTCGTGGACCGGGAGAATGGGCGCATAGCCCAAAAGACCGCCGAAATTTGCCGTGTCACCGACGTCTTTTCCAGGAACGGGAATAACCCGGACGGCGGTCGTTTTGCCGTTAATCATGCCAATGGCCGCTTCATCGGCAATGATAGCCGAAATTGTGGAAGCAGGCGTCTTTCCGGGGATGGCGATCATATCCAGACCCACCGAACAGACAGAGGTCATGGCTTCCAGCTTGTCCATACAAAGGTCCCCGCTCTTTGCGGCGGCGATCATTCCCTCATCCTCAGAAACGGGAATAAAGGCCCCGGAAAGACCGCCGACATAGGAAGAGGCCATAAGACCGCCCTTTTTTACCGCATCATTGAGCAGGGCCAGACAGGCCGTCGTTCCATGAGTACCGACGACCGAAAGGCCCATCTCCTCAAGAATCCTTGCCACTGAATCTCCCACCGCAGGAGTTGGCGCCAGAGAAAGATCGATCGTGGTAAAGGCAACGCCCAGCTCCTCGGCCGTTCTTTTTCCCACCAGCTCGCCCAAGCGGGTGATTTGAAAAGCAGTTTTCTTAATTTCCTCGGCCAAGTCCTGAATGGATTGGCCCTTCATTTTTTTCAGAGCCGATAAAACGACACCCGGACCGGAAACACCGACTTTGATGGCGGTATCCCCTTGAGAGGGCCCATGAAAAGCACCGGCCATAAAGGGGTTATCTTCCACGGCATTACAAAAGACGACAAGTTTTGCCGCCCCTAGGCCGTCCTGATCCCTTGTCTTTTCCGCTGTTTCTTTAATGATTTCACCCATTTGGGAAACGGCGTCCATATTGATTCCAGCTTTCGATGAGCCGACATTGACCGAAGAGCAGACCAGATTGGTCTCAGAAAGGGCTTCGGGAATGGACTCCATTAAGGCCCGGTCCTGGGGCGTCATGGCATCCTGAACCAGGGCCGAGTAGCCCCCGATAAAATTTACGCCTACGGCTGATGCAGCCCGGTCCAGCGCTTTTCCCAGGAGGACGAAATCTTCCGGCTTCTCCGAGTGGCCGATCATGGCAATGGGCGTGACGGCGATCCGTTTATGGACAATGTCAACGCCAAGAGTTTTCGAAATTTTTTCTGTTGCCGGGACTAACCTTTCTGCCGTCCGGCAGATTTTCTCATAGATATTTTCCGCCGTTTTTTTCGCATCTTTTTCCCCGCAGTCCAAAAGGGAGATGCCTAACGTGGTTGTACGGATATCCAAATGCTCATCTTTAAGCATACGAATGACATCGTAAACAGCTTTTTGATCCATGGCCCCATCCTTAAAGATCATTCATTGCATGAAAAAGATCTTCATGCTGGAGGTGAATATCCAAATTTTGAGTTTTTCCCCACTCATGAAAATCGTTGGCGATCCGATCAACCTGATCGGCCATATCCATCAGATCCACCAGAACCATCATAGTAAAATAACCGCCCAGGATGACCTGGTTGATTTCCAGAATATTCATGGGAAGATCAGCAATCTTTTGAGAAACCGCGGCGACAATCCCCGGATGATCCAGCCCCATAACCGTGACAATGGCTTTTTGCATAACATCTCCAGTCTATTTCCCCGAAAGGGGGTAATTAAAAACGCGGATGATCCTTCGCTTATTTCTTCACGCAACGATTGGTCGTTATGGTCGAAATGCTCTCCACCACTTCTTCCAACCGCATGGTTCGGGACGCCTTGACCAGAACCAGGGTGTTTGGCTCAATAAGATTTTTCATTTCATTGACCAGGTCGCTCTTCGACGAAAACCAGAAAAGCCGGCTTGAAGAAAAGTTTTTCTCCGCCCCCTGCAGCATATATTTTGACAGGGGACCATAAAAAATGAGATCAGAAAAGACACTGGGGTCAATTTCCTGTCCAATCTCATAGTGGATGGCTTTTTCCCGTTCACCCAGCTCTTTCATATCCCCTAAGATCGCGATCTTTTTCCGGTAGCCATTTAAAAGCGCCGTGGTTTTCAGGGCCTCCCGAAGAGACTGGGGGCTGGAATTATAACAATCTACAAGAAGATCAAAGCCGTGGCAATTGACTAGCTCTGTCCGCATCTTTGTCCGATCTTCGACATGGAGCCCTTTTTGAATCTCTTCATCAGAAAGACCCAAAAGCTGCCCCACAATAATGCCGACAACGGCATTATACATCTGATAGGACCCTAAGAGGTTGATCTGCCATGGTTTTCCATTGACAAAGAACCTTGATCCGCCGGCGTTGGAGGAAAAAAGCTTCAGCTTAAAATCAGCCTGGTCATTTTGACCGAAACGGATTATCCGGCAGGGAAGAGATCGGGATTCCACCTCTTTTTGAAGGATTTCATTGTCGGAATTATAAATGAAAAGATCATCCGGTCCCAACCCTTCCGTAATTTCCATTTTTGCCCGGGCAATATTTTCCCGGGACCCCAGTTCTTCCAGGTGAGCCTCGCCGACGTTTGTAATGATGGCAATGTGCGGCTGGGCCAATTTGCTGAGCATGGCGATCTCACCGAAGTGAGACATTCCCATCTCAACAATGCCATACGCGGTTTCTTCTTCCAGGTCTAAAAGTGTCCGGGGGACCCCGATCTGATTGTTAAAGTTGCCGATGGTTTTATTGGTGCAAAAATGCCGGCGAAGAACCGAAAAAAGAATGTCCTTCGTGGTGGTCTTCCCGTTTGAACCCGTCACCCCGATGACCTGGGCTTTGAGCGAGTTTCGGTAATGCAGGGCCAGACGGCGGAAGGCTTTTTCCGTATCTTCGACCAGAAGAAAAGGATGATCGGTATCGGGAAGCGTATGATCCTGATCAAAAAAAGAGGCCAGAGCGCCTTTTTCAAAGGCCTGATTGACAAATTGATGGGCATCTAACCGCTCACCAATCAGGGGGAGAAAGACCTCACCTTCTTCTAGGGTCCGGGTGTCAATGGAGACGCCCCGAGCTTTCTGATCGGCCAGGTCCGGACGAGAGAGCCTGGCCCCGGCATATTCTGCAATTTGTCCTAATGTGCAATTTTTCATGCTAGATCTCCCAGGAATTTTTTATCGAGTTGCGCCGGGCATAGGATTTTTCGGCATAATCCATCAAGGCGTTCAAATACTGGGCAAAGGTCATGTCGGTAAGGGCCGTCCAAAGTTTGGGGGCGAGAGAAGTTACGGTCATGCCGGGGAAGGTGTTGATTTCATTGACATAAAAATTCCCGTCTGCCCCAAAAAACAGATCCACCCGGGCGAACCCTTCGCATCCAGCGGCATGGTAGGCGAGCAGAGCCAGCTTTTGACATTTTTGATATTGCTCTTCTGTCATGGGATGGGGAATATTTTCAATAATGGCTCGATCCAGGTATTTGGCTTCGTAGTCCAAAAGCTCATGGCTGGAGGTATAGGAACCGGGTTTTGAGGCCCGAGCGTCCTCATTGCCAAGGACCGAGACCTCGACTTCATGGCCCGAAATCATCTCCTCAATGACGATTTTATGGTCATAGGTAAAAGCCTCATCCAGGGCCGCGATAAAGTTTGTTTCATCGGCTTTATTTACCCCCACCGAAGAACCGTTATTCGCCGGCTTTACAAAACAGGGCAGGCCAAGCTCTTCACGAACCCTTTGAAGAAGCGCATCCCGGTCGGCATTTTCCGGATCTTCCCTCTTTATCACAATAAATCGGGCCTCCGGAAGACCGCAGGCCAAAAACACCTGATTCATGAGGGCCTTATCCATGCAAAGGGCTGAAGAAGTGATGCCGCAGCCGACATAGGGAAGTCCCAGGGTTTGCAGAAAACCTTGAATCTGTCCATCTTCTCCGGTTTGACCATGGAGGACCGGAAGAATCATCGGATCCTTTAAACTGCTCAGGTGCCGACAAAAGCTTCCAATCGATTCGAGCTTTGACTGAGAACTTTTTCGGATCAGATCCTCTGGCTTTTCCACATGGTCAAGATTGCCCAAGGGGACAAAGCGCCCCTCTTTATCGATAAAATAGACGGTCACATCGGCGGAGGAAGATTCAAGGCCGTTAATTACCGACACGGCGCTTCGAAGAGAAATCTCATGCTCCGTGCTTTGTCCTCCGCACAGAATTACAATATTTTTTATCATGATCCGCTTCCTATTTCTGGATTCGTTCAAGTTTTATTTGCCCAGGACGTGAACAAAGATCTTTTTCCCCTTCTGGACCACAATGCCATCCATGAGCCTGGATTTTTCAATTTCCATAGCAGGATCATCCACTTTTTCCCCATCAATGGAAATGCCGCCCTGCTGGATCAGCCGGCGGGCTTCTCCGTTGGATTGGGTAAGACCGGCGGATGTAAGAAGATTTAATACCCCAACGGATTCTTCCTGAATTTCCACATCTTTGGTGGGCATATTCTCTTTTAAGGCGTTTTCAGAAAAAATGTTTCGAGAAGCTTCCAGCGCCTCATCCGCCTTTGCTTTTCCATGAACAAGCTTGGTGATTTCATAGGCCAGGACTTCTTTTCCCTCATTAATCCGTTGATCCTGATAGGATCCCAGTTCCAGGCATTTCTCCTTGGGAAGGAAAGTCATCTGGAGAAGGAACTTAGTCACATCCCGGTCATCGATATTTCTCATGTACTGGAAAAGCTCATAGGGAGAAGTTTTTTTCTCATCCAGCCAGACGGCTCCTTTCATGGATTTGCCCATCTTTACGCCGTCCGCGGTGGTTAGAAGCTTGAAGGTCAGGCCGTAGGCTTCCTTATTGCGGGCCTTTCGGATCAGATCAACGCCACCGATAATATTGGCCCACTGGTCCGATCCGCCCATCTCCAGCTGAACGCCGTATCGATCATAGAGAACCAGGAAATCGTAGGATTGAAGGAGCATATAGGAAAATTCAAAAAAGGTCAGGCCACCTGCGGCCAACCGGTTTTTGTAGGCGTCTTTTCCAATCATTTCACCGACATTAAAGTGAACGCCAACTTCTCTCATGAATTTTAAATAGTTAATCGTAAGGAGCCAGTCCTTGTTATTGGCAATGATGGCCTTGCCATCAGAAAAGTCCAAAAAACGGGCAAACTGATTGGCAAAACATTGGGCGTTATGGTCAATCATCTCCTCGGTCATAATCTTTCGCATATCGGACCGTCCGCTGGGATCACCGATCATCGTCGTCCCGCCGCCAAGGAGGGCAACGGGGATATGGCCATAGGCCTGCATCCTCATCATGACCATGATCTGAATAAAATGACCTACGGTAAGAGAATCCGCCGTGGCGTCAAAGCCGATATAGAACTTTTTCCCCGGCTCAGCGAGATGGTTTTTCAGACCTTCTAGATCCGTAGCATTGTCATAATATCCCCGGTCCTGCAATTCATCGACAATATTCGCGTATTCCTTATCGTATTCTGGGATCATTTCCCTTCCTCCTTTTTTATCCCGTCATGAGAATAAAAAAACTTCGGTCATGAAAGGGCGCTCTCGCGGTACCACCTTTCTTTGCCGAAGCCTCAAGACGTTAAGAGACGTCCATCTCAGTTCGCTCCGGTTTTGTAAGAACCTTCACAGCGAACGATATTTCAAAATAAACTTATCAAAGGGAAAAAACATTGTCAAGAGAGGAAAAGCGCTTTTCTCTGAGCTTTCAACAGGCCATGATATAATATAATAAAAGAAGGATTTTTTTTCGAACCCGTAAATGGCTTCAAGCCGGAAAAGGCTTTGACCGCAGAAAAGGATGAATAAGAGAAGATGCCAGGAGGAGCGCCATGGATGATCGAAAATTAAGGATCCAAAACCTACTCATCAACTTTCTATTTTTTTCCTCTTTTTGCGGCCTGATGCTCTTTACCGCCCTCTATATGACTCAGCGGGGCTTTTGCGCTTCAACCATCGGCCTCGTTCTTTGCTTGGGAAATTTTTTGGGTTCCGCAGAGCAGGGATTCCTGGCAAAACGAGCGGACAAAAAGGGCGGCCGCGCCCTGATCCGTTACGGAATTTTTCAGTTGGCCCTGGCCGGGACCGTTTTTGTTCCTCTTTTTCTTCGCCCCACCCTGCCGAAAGCCTACATCTTTTTTGCCTTTTTTCTCGGAGTAACGAATACCATTTCCGCCCAGACGACCTTTTCCTCGCTGGCCATGGCCTATGAGCGCGCTGGAAAAAAGATTCATTTTTCTACAATTCGCGGGGTAGGATCCCTTGGCTTTGCCTTTTCTTCGGTGATTATGGGAAAATACTTTGTCTCTCATTCGATTGAGCGCTTACCCGGAATCCTCATGATCTTAAATTTTGCCTGCATCATGATGATGCTGGGCTTGCCCACAGCGGACGATCCATCGCCAGAAGAGAAAAAAAACTCCTCTTTAAACCCATCTTCTTTAAACCCCTCTTCCATTGACCAAGAGGATCTCCGCTCGCCCTCGCGGAGAGGCTTTTTTAAAAAGTATCCGATTTTTCGCATTTTCTTAGGCTTTGTCCTGATTTTCATGGTGTATACCTTTATTAACAACTATCTGACGGTGATCGTTTCTTTTAAAGGAGGAGATGCGGGAAAAGCGGGCTTTGCGGCAATGATCGCGGCCATAGCGGAAATGCCGGCGCTCTTTTTTTATCTAAAGCTTAGAGCCCGGGCGAAGGATTCCCACTGGCTAATGGTCTGCGCCATTGCTTTTACGGTAAAGGCGGCGATTTTAATGATGGCCTCGAATATGGGCGTCCTCTATTTGTCTCAGGCTGTTCAATTCTTTTCTTTTGGCCTGTTTTTGCCAGCTTTTGCTTACTTTATCAACGATTTGGTCGAAAAAGAAGACCTCATTCAAGGCCAGGGCATTCCGATTGCGATAATGAGTTTAGGCGGAGGTCTTGGAAGTTTATTGGGCGGATTTTTTATTGACCGCCTGGGCATGGGCCGAACCCTTGAGCTGATGACCATTTTTTCTGCAGCCGGGACCTTGCTGGCAGTCTTCTCGCTTTTGAGCTTGGGTCGGAAGAAATTAACGCAATAACGGTTCGTATTTTTTTACGATTTTGCCTGCTGCAGTCGTTAACCTTATTTTATTGATATGATTAGAAAAATCTGGGTAGAATAATAATAAATAACAAAGAAAAACAATTAAATTGATATTTCTGGCAGTCCAATGATGAAATGAAGAATAAAGCACATGGCTTCAGGAGTGAATATTGATATGAAAGGAGGGTGCTTATGTACGAGCTTCCCAGCAGCATGATTTATCTGCTGATGATCCCGGCATCCGCCTTAGGAAGGTGTCTGGGAGAAGCCTTCAGCCGTTGTGGGAGTAAGCGGTTAGAATATCGTACATTCACTTCTCTTACCTTCTTGCTCATTTTTATAGGATTATTATTTATCATTTTTTTTCCATGGCATTCAAGATTAGGATTTATCGCCAAGTTCTTCTGTATCGATTACATTTTCTATAGCGGCCATGGGTGGAAAAAATTTAAGGAAGAGAAAGGTCAAGGGAATGATTTAAAAAGAGGTGAGCAAAATGATTAATAAAATAGATTTCAAAAGAATCGTTTTGTTAGTGTTGACATTAGCAATTGTTTTTTCATGCGTTGCGATTAACACCAAAACGGGAAGAACGGATGGTGCGCTGAGAGTGCCTATTCATAGAAATATAATACTCGATGATCAAGTCGTTCCATTCGGAAAGACCGTTGGAGCAAATCCGTTTTTTGGCAATAGTAGGGATTATACGGTTTATCAGGGGACAAGAAGTGGGGACATCGTTTTGGAAACAGAAATTATCTCAATGTCAGTTGATACACTCGCCCGTTATTTAGCTTTACGCACAGGTTGCTCAGAGTTTTTGACTGCTTCTGAGGCGATTAAACTGGCAATTGCAATTGGATCGAATTCCGAAACCATGTACTATGAAGAAACAGTTTATGCTCACAAAACCATGCCTAATTATTACCATAAATATATTCGAAAATGGTATATTGATTCAGAGCACCGGCATTACGTGAACACCAGTGTTTTTTACGACGGATTTGTATAATCAATCATTTTTGTATGTACGGAGATAAAAAACAAAACAATTTTTTATTAATTTTTTATTAATTTTTTATTAATGAAGAACATAATTAATGAACAATTGAATAGTGAAAAAAAGCTTGGTAATCTACCCAAAATAGGTTATCAAGCTTTTTAATCATAATAAAATTTTCACGCTTTGTAATTCCTTTGTAACATTTTCTTGACATTTCTACCCCATCATCGGTATTATAGTAACGATAGTATGAGTAAAAATGTTTCCTGATAGGGAGAACAAGATGAATCGACAAAAATTAGCGACAATGGTCGGCGCCTTCAGCATCGTCTTTATTCTGGGCTTGGCCGGGATATTGTTTCTAAAAACAAAAAGCCCCTTGGTCCAGGATCCCGTTGCAGCCAGAGTTTCTAAGGAAGAGGAAAAGGCAAAGCTCACGGATCTGACGATTGCTCAGTGGGCCGATCAGGAAGAAGTGGAAAAGGCTCCGGAAGAGCATGTTAATGCCGAGAGTGAAGAAACGCCAAAAACGGCTTCTGAGGATTACGGGAACTTTGCCATTGATTTTGAGAAGGCCACGCTAGAAGCAGAAAAAGCTCAGGATCAGGAGAATGCCCGACTGGAAGAGACCGATACCCAGACGGAGTCAGAAAATAAAAAAGACCTTACACCGGCTTCCAAGACAGAGAAGGGAAAAAATAGGCCGGCGCTTTCGCTTGCTCAAAATAAGAAAGCATGGGTGAGGGCAAAAGAGGCCTCCCCCGCGGTGTCTTTAAATGAAAAGGCGGATTCGGCTGAGAAAAAAGCGCAGATGAATACTTCTAAGGCGGAAGAAGGGCAGGAAAAGCCTTCCGCAGATCTGAAACAGAAGGCGAAAACCAGCAGGGAAGATCCGTCTAACGAAGGGCCGCTTCTTCCTTCTCAAGAGAACCTGAAGAAGGAAGGGCTCAAAGCGGACACGAAAAGTGCATCCGATCCAGCTGACCAGGAGAAAGCAGCGATTGAGGAGGCTCTTTCGAAAATCCAAGAGGAAAAAAAGACAGTGGCTTGGGAAGAAGACGTTTTTTATGAAGGGGAAGAAAAGGCGAAAGACAGCGAAGAGAATCTGAAAAAACCTCTCCTTTCCGGGGAAGAAAAATCTCATGCCGAAGGCAATCAGGAAGCCCTTACGGATGATCCCTTCGCTCTTTTGGCAGAGATAAGAAAAAATGAGGAAAATTTCAGCGAAACGCCCTCCAAGGCCCTCGCCCCTCAATCCCTTTATACCCTCGCTCATTTAAAGCAAAAGGGCGTTATCATTTGGAATGGTTACCGGTTCACCTATTATTCTCAGTCCGTTCTTCCGGGAAATAAACTCAACATCCCTGGTCGGCACGTTAATGAAGCGGGCTTTGTTGCCGATGGATCAGGAAATATTGTCATTGCCTATGGCGGTCGCCGCGGAGAGGTGATTCCGACTCCCTTTGGATATTGGGGAAAGATATACGATTACTGCGAGACTCCGGGAACCTATGACTGTTATGTGAAGTAAAAAGTTCTTTATAAAAAATGGGGCTGGGTCCAA
This sequence comes from uncultured Tissierellia bacterium, assembly GCA_902489375.1. GTDB lineage: Bacteria > Bacillota > Clostridia > Tissierellales > Peptoniphilaceae > CABTZP01. The sequence continues at coordinate 17,349 of CABTZP010000002.1, forward strand.
AGCCCCTAAATGATAGGAAATGGCCGTCAAGCGCTTCTCTCTTCTCGGCTGTTTCCTTTTTTTGAGCTCTTTTTTTTCATGATATAATGAATAATTAATACCGCTTACGTCAAGAGGAGGAGAACATCATGACTGAAAAACATCAAGGCGAGCCCTATTATATTACCGCCCCCATCTATTATCCGAGCGCCAACCTTCACCTTGGAAACACCTACACCAGCATTATCTGTGATGCGGTTCGCAGATACCAAAGTGAGCTGGGTTATGACACCTATTATGTCACCGGCTCTGATGAGCATGGAGAAAAGCTTGAGCGAGCCGCTGCGGCCAAGGGAAAAAAGCCTTTGGAATACATCGATCCCATTGTCGATTCCATCAAAGAACTTTGGAAGCTTTTAGATGTTGAGCCGGATACCTTTGTGCGTTCCTCCAGCGCCCAGCATGAAAAAGATACACAAATGCTCTTTCAGAAGCTCTATGACAAGGGCGATATTTATAAAGGTAAATATGAGGGATATTACTGCACCCCCTGTGAGGAATTCTGGACGAAGACCCAGCTTGTCGATGGAAACTGTCCTTCCTGCGGCCGCCCGGTCGAATACCGGGAAGAAGAAAGCTATTTCTTCCGCCTTTCGAAATACCAGGAGCCCCTTCTCAAATACTACCAGGAACACCCGGACTTTATTCGTCCTTTAAATCGAAAAAAGGAACTCCTCCACTCCTTTTTTGACGAGGGCCTGGAAGATCTTTCCGTTACCCGAAGAAGGCTGAAGTGGGGGGTCCCCGTCCCCTTTGATCCGGACCATGTCATCTATGTCTGGATTGACGCTTTAATTTGCTACCTGACTGGGATTGGCCTTTTGGAAAACCCCGAAAAATTTGACCGGTATTGGCCCGCTAAAGTTCACTTTATTGGCCGGGATATCGCCCGTTTCCATGCGATTATCTGGCCGGCGGTCCTGATGGCGTTAGAGCTGCCTCTGCCTGAGAAGATTTTTGCCCACGGCTGGATTCTCTTTGATGAAGACAAGATGTCGAAATCCAAGGGCAATGTCGTTTATCCCGAGCCCCTGGTGGAGCTTTATGGGAAAGACGCTTTAAAATACTTTGTCCTTCGGGAGTTTAACTTCGGAGCCGATGGGAATTTCTCCACGAAGAAGTTTTTGGAAAGACTGAATTCAGACCTTGCCAATGACCTGGGGAACCTTCTTTCTCGAACAACGGCCATGGTTGAAAAATATCATGACGGCCTTGTCCCCCAGGCGGGTCCGGAAGAAGAAGTGGATAAGGACCTGAAAGCGGTTCAGAAAAAGACCCTTCCAGACCTTGAACAATATATGCAAGATTTCGACTTCCAGCACGGGCTGGAGAGCATCTGGACCCTGATCCGCCGGTCAAATAAATATATTGATGAGACGGCGCCCTGGGCCCTGGCAAAAGAAGAAAAAACCGAACGGTTGGGCACCGTCCTGTATCGGCTGATGGACGCCCTGCGCTCTATCGCGACGCTTCTGATTCCCTTTATGCCGGAGACATCAGAGGAGATGTTCCGTCAGTTGGGCATTGAAAAAATGGCTTTTGAATCGGCTTCCGAAATCGACCGTTATCCGGCTGGAAATAAGGTCAATCGAGGCGATGCTCTCTTCCCAAGGTTAGAGGTAGAAAAGGAGTTGGCCCGCTTCCATGAAGCCAATAACCGCCTGATTGCCGAAAGAGCTGGGATCACGATGGAAGAGCTGGAAAGGCGGCAGAAAGAAAGACTGGCCCAGCTGGAGGAAGAAAAGAAGGCCAAGGCTGGAGAAAAGAAGGAGGCCTGCACCTGCCAAAAGGAAGAAGCTCAGAAAGAAATGGCTGAATTCTCCGATTTTCAGAAGCTTCGGATGCGGGTAGGTGAAGTCATTGAATGCCAGATCCACCCTGATGCCGATAAGCTTTTGGTGGAAAAAGTCGACTTTGGCGATGAGGTGCGGACCGTGGTTTCCGGCATCCGCCAGTGGATCAGCCCGGAAGAGATGGTTGGACAAAAGTTCATCTTTGTTGTCAACCTGCCGTATCGGACCATTCGCGGCATCGAATCGCAGGGAATGATTTTAACCGCCGAATCGCCGGATGAAAAAACGGTTAGCCCCTTACGTCCCCTCATGGATGTCCCCAAGGGCTCCTATATTTCATAGAGAAAGAGAAAAGAGGAAAAATGACCTGGATCATCGACGCCCATTGTCATTTGGATGACCCATCGTATGACGCTGACCGCCAAGAAATCATAGCACGCCTTCCTGAGGAGGGCGTGCTTGCGCTTGTTAACCCCGGATGCGACCTGGAGTCTTCGAAAATGGCCGTGGAAATGGCCCGAGAAAACCGTCAGATCTTTGCCTGCGTAGGCAATCATCCGGAGCGAGCGGATCAATATGGAGACGAGGCTGAAAACCAGTACCGGGCCTGGGCGAAGGAAAAAGGCGTGATTGCGATTGGAGAAATTGGTCTCGACCATCACTATGAGGATAATCCCTCCCCGGAGCAGCAAAGGGAGGCTTTTGAAAGACAGCTTTCTTTGGCGAAAGACCTGGGCCTTCCTGCGGTTGTCCATTGTCGGGATGCCGCCATGGAAACCTATGAAATCGTAAAAAAGTTTGCCCCGGACCTTCCGATTCTGATGCATTCCTTTAATGAAGACGAGCCGACCTTTCGAAAATTTGATGACCTGGGCTGCTATTTTTCCATCGGCGGCATGGTCACCTTTAAAAACACCCTTTATCCTAAGGAATTAGCAAAAATAGGGGATAAGAGCCGGCTGCTTTTGGAGACCGATGGGCCTTATCTTGCGCCGGTTCCCTTTCGGGGGAAGCGAAATCTTCCGGCTTATGCCCATTATTCCTTAGAACAAATCGCGAAAATTCGAAAGATCTCAAAGGAAGAGTTAGGAGAGATACTCATTGAAAATACGGGAAGATTTTTTTCCATCGAACCGGATCTCAAAGCCCTGGAGGCGTCATTTTGATTGAAGAAGTCATTGTTGTCGAAGGAAAAAATGATGTCACGGCGGTAAAAAGGGCAGTTGATTGCGAGTGCCTGATTACCCATGGCCATGGCTTTTCGGATGAGCTTTTTGACCGCCTGGAAGAAATCCAGGCCCGGCGGGGGATCATCGTTTTAACGGATCCCGACTATGCCGGAAAGAAGATTCGCAGGAGAATCCAGGAGCGGATCCCCCAGGCGAAGATGGCCTATCTTCCGCGAAGCGCGGCGATCAAAGGCGATGATATCGGGGTGGAGAATGCCTCCGTCGAGGCAATCCGGGAAGCCCTCAAAAAGGCCAGGGCCAGCTTAAGCGAGCGAAGAGAAGAATTTACCTTAGAAGATCTTATCCGCTACGGCCTCTCTTCCGGCCCCGGAGCCAGGGAAAAGCGCGCTTTACTGGGAAAAGAGCTTCATATCGGCTATGGCAATGCCAAGCAGCTGACCAGCCGTCTGAATGCCTACGGGATTGAAAGAGATGAGTTTCTTCTCGCCTTAGCGAAGATTGAAAAAAGAAAAGAAGAGGAAAAAGGATGAAAGGAAAGCCCCTCTACCAGCCTAGCAATGTACAGCAGCTGATGAAAAAATATGACCTTTCCTTTACCAAATCTCTTGGACAAAATTTTCTTGTGGACGGCAATGTCCTTCGACGGATGGTTAGGGCCGCGGGGCCTGGCCCGAATGATACGGTTCTGGAGATCGGCCCCGGTGTGGGCACCTTAACCCAGGAACTTTTGGCGCAGGCGGGAGAGGTCATTTCCATCGAAATTGATCAGCGGCTGATCCCCGTCCTGGAGGAAGAATTTGGAGATCAGCCCCATTTTCATCTTATCCATGGAGATGCCCTAAAAATGGATCTGGGAAAGCTCGTCAAAGAAAAGGCCAAAGGGGAGAGGACCCTTCTGGTTGCCAATCTTCCCTATTACATTACCAGTCCTCTTTTGGAAGCTTTTTTGACCCGGCCCCTTCCCATTGATTCCTTTACCATCATGATGCAAAAGGAAGTGGCCGACCGGATTATGGCCAGGCCATCCACGAAAGAATATGGGGCCCTGACCCTTTTTGTGGCCCTTTATGGGCAGGCCGACCGATGTTTTGAGGTTTCCAGAAACTCCTTTCTTCCCCCGCCCAAGGTGGACTCTACCGTCCTTCAGCTGAAGCAGAAAAAAGATCTGGACCTGGAAAAGGCCGACCGAATCAACCAGGTCATCCGCCTGGCCTTCCAGCAGCGAAGAAAATATGTGATCAAGGCCTTTGAGCGGGGGACAGGAAAAGATAGGGCCAAGCTCCTGGCGGCTTTTCAAAAACTGGGCCTTTCGCCCCAAGCCCGCCCGGCAGACCTGACCCTGGATCAGTATGCTAAGATGATCGAAATGATCAGTTAGCTTCAAAGGGCGTTTCGGATGGAAAGCGAGTTAGTGCCGGAGTTTTTGATGACGATTGTCGTTATCGAGGCGGGGGCTATGGAAAGCCTTTTTAAAAAGCGAACTAAAAAGCCGTAAGCTCCAGGCGCAGGTCCGTTTAAAGATATGTTTCCAGTTCTTTTTTTCGCTCTTCTTTCGGGACCAGGCTCCCGCCCGTTGCCCAGGCGATGTGGGCAGCATTTTTCATCTGCTCCGGACCCAGGCCCTGCGTCTGGCAGTAGTTTTTTGAAAAAGGATCATCCATCAGCTTAGTAGGCCCAATAAAAGCGGCGCAGCTGGAAGGCTCGATTTCCCGGCCTTCTGTTTTAAAGAGCAGACGCAGATCGTCAAAGAGCCGGGCGTCGCTTACGGTGAAAATCCCGGAGAGAAGGGGCGTCATCAGTCTGGTGACCAGGCTCGATGAGGAAGCGCAGGCCAGCCCGTCTGCTTCCGTTATGCCGCTGAGGCCAAAGTCCTGGACACTGATTTTTTCATATTCCTGGGTAGCCATGCCCAAAAGGACCGAAGGACATTGGGTCGGCTCGACAAAAAAGCAGTGAACATGGTCCTTAAAAATTCGTTTGAGACCATAAGAAATTCCACCCGGCGCTCCGCCCACGCCGGCTGGGATATAGACAAAGAGGGGATGATCCGCATCCACCAAAATGCCCATGGCCGAGAGCTGTTTTTCGAGCCGTTTCGCGGCAACGGCATAGCCCACGAAAAGATTGACCGACCGCTCATCATCGACGAAATAGCTTAGGGGATCGGCCGCCGAAAGCGCCCGCCCTTCGGCGACGGCACGGGAATAGTCCTGGGCGTATTCGATGACCTCCGCTCCTTTTTTTCGAAGAAGGTCCTTTTTCCAGGCACGGGCATCAGAAGACATATGGACTTTAACCTTCATGCCCAGGGCCGCACTCATGATCCCAATGGAAAGACCCAGGTTACCGGTCGAACCGACCTGAATGGTGTATTGGTGAAAAAAATTCTTCATTTCCGGGTCGGCAAGCTTCGCATAATTGTCCGCAAAAGAAAGTTTCCCAGCAGAAATGGCAAGGTCTTCGGCGTGTTTTAATACTTCATAAATTCCCCCGCGGGCTTTGACCGAACCGGCAATAGGAAGATCGCTGTCCAATTTCAAAAGAAGCCTTCCGGGAATTTGCACTTGATAGGTGGATTCCAGTGCGCTTTTCATGGCAGAAACAGAAACGAGCTCAGATTCAATCCGCCCCCGGCTTTTTCTCGTTTCCGGGAAGACCCTTTCAAGGAGGGGGGCAAAGCGGTCCAGGCGCTCAGATGCCTCTTGAATGTCCTCGTCGGAAACAACCAGCTGGCAGACGGCATCCGACCGGTCAAAGGGTAAATATCGGGGGTTGATCCAAAGGGTCTCCTGAGCTTGAGATACGGCTTCAAGACCGGGATCCTTTTTGATCCATTTTTGAATTTTTTCTTTTCCCATAGGAGCCTCCTTGCTTTCATTTTTTCAATTTTTCCACATAGGGATCCCGAAAAGAAAAAGCCGGAATCCTTCTTGTACTTGTAATGTACGAGAAACGAAGTCGCTTGTAAAGGGGAAAAATCAGGGCAAAGCCTTCAAAGGAAAAGGAAAAGGAAAAGCGTGGCCAGCGGATGATCCCGGGGACTTTGGGTATATTTAATTTGTTGAATCGAGAAAAGGCCAAAAAATTTTGGCTTGGAAAAGTAAAGGAGAAATTATGGCAAAAGTAACGATCTATTCCCTGCCGACCTGCACCCACTGCAAGGCCGCAAAAAAATTTTTTGAAGATCAGAACATTCCTTTTGAAGATGTCGACCTGACCCAAAATGATGAGGCCATGGACGAGATGATCGCCAAGGGCTATAAAGGGACCCCGATTATCCGCATTGACGGAGAAGATGTCGTCGGCTTCAACGCAAAAAAGATCCAGGAGCTTTTGGCAAAATAGGAGCTGGGATGGGAAGGACTGGCCATTCTTAAAGCTTGTCCAATAAAAAAGAAAAGAGCCGGAACCAGACGATCGTCTGGCTCCGGCTTTTTTTGCACTAATTTGGATTTGCAAAATACTTTTTCGATAAGAAAGAAGAACTAATCCTCAAAATCATCGAAATCGTCATAGTCATCTAGGAGTTCTTCTAGGTTGGAGAGGCGGTTTAACATAATTTTCCGCTCTACCGAAGCGACTAATTTTCTCGTGTAAACGACCGTGTCGGGGTTGACAGAAATGGATGTAATGCCGCAGTTGACTAAAAATTCAGCAAGCTCCGGATACTGGCTGGGGCCCTGTCCACAGATGGAGCAGGTGATGCCTGCCCGGCGGGCGGCGGTGACGATGGTCTTTAATGCCTTGAGCACCGCGGTGTTGCGCTCATCAAAGTAGCCCATGTTGTTGAGGATGCCGGAGTCGCGGTCAGCACCCATGGTCAGCTGCGTTAAATCATTTGAGCCGATGGAGAAGCCATCAACCAGCTGAGCGAATTCGTCCGCCTGCATGACCACCGAAGGAACTTCAGCCATAATCCAGATCTTAAAGTTTTTGCTCTGGACCAGGCCCTCTTCGGCCATAATTTCTTTTACGGTGATGAGCTCTTCCGGTGTACGGACAAAGGGCAGCATGGCAATGACGTTGGTGCATCCGTATTCCTCACGGACCTTGCGCAGGGCCTGGCATTCCAGACGGAAACCTTCTTCATATTCCGGGGAAATATAGCGGGAAACACCTCTCCAGCCAATCATGGGGTTGTTCTCGATGGGTTCGACCTCTTCGCCGCCTTTAAGCCCGCGGAACTCGTTGGTACGAAAATCGGACATCCGAACGACGACATTGCGGGGGAAGAGCGGCTGGGCGACCATCTGAATGCCTTCAGCCAGCTTATCGACCATAAACTGTCCCTTGCCTTCTTTGACGAGGTACATAGGGTGGATGCCGATCATATCGGTAAAGATAAATTCTGTCCTCATCAGGCCGATACCATCGATGGGAAGGTCTTTGTAGCGGTCAATCAGATCCGGCTGGCCTAAGTTCATGTAAATCTTTGTTGCCGTTGGGGGGGCAGTGATATTTTCAATGGCCCGGAGAATATCTTCGGACATTGTGAGATTTCCTGAACCGCCCTGGGCTTTTTTGTCGTTCTTCTTTAAAACAAAGCCTTCGTACACAATTCCGCGGATGGCGTCAACTGTAATTTCCATCCCGTCTTTCAAGTCGCTGGTTGCCGTTTTTGAACCGACAATGCAGGGGATTTGAAGTTCACGGGAAACGATCGCCGCATGGCAGGTCCGGCCGCCCTCGTCAGTGACAACGGCTTTAGCCTTTTTCATCGCGGGGACCATGTCGGGGTTGGTCATGGTGGTAACGAGGACATCGCCCTCTTTAATCAGATCGATTTCCGTGATATCTTTGATAATTTTGACGGTCCCGCGGCCAATTCCAGGAGCGGCGGGCAGACCTTTGAGCAATGGTTTCAAAATTTCTTCCTCTCCTTCTTCCTCTTCCTCGTCTTCTCCAAGGGGGGCGTTCTTCAGCGTAGTGATGGGGCGGGACTGGAGGAAATTAAATTCCTTCGTATCTTTGTCGAAGGCCCATTCGGTATCTTGTTCAGAACCGTACAGGCTTTCAATCTTTAATCCCATCTCCACAAGGGTATTGATCTCCTCTTCGGACAAGCACTCCTTAGTCACGTATTCAGGGCCCAGATGATCAGCGACATCGACGAATTCAGTGCCAATGGTATCTTTTTTGTAAATGCACATGACCTTTTTATCGGCAATGTTCTTTTCGACAATTTCCCGGCTTTCCTTGTTCACGATGTATTCATCCGGGGAAACGGATCCCGAAACGACTGCTTCACCCAAGCCATAGGAAGCGTTAATCATCAGTTCCTTGCGGTTAGAAGTCACCGGGTTGGCAGTGAACATGACGCCAGCCTTGGCGGCGTTGCACATCTTTTGCACCACAGCGCAGAGGGCAACCTGGAAATGGTCATAATTCTGTTTCTCACGATAGTAAATGGCCCGAGAGGTCCAAAGGGAAGCCCAGCACATCCGAATATGCTCAACCAGGGCTTCTTCTCCGGCGATATGGAGGTAAGTTTCCTGCTGACCGGCAAAAGAGGCATCCGGAAGGTCTTCCGCCGTAGCGGAGGATCGGACGGCAACCATGGCATCGTGAAGGTGAATTTTTTCACAGAATTCCCGATAAGCGGACTTTACTTCCCGCTCAATTTCCGGGTCAATCTTTCCCTGTTTGATCGCGGTCTGAATTTCCTTGCTGGCCTTTAATAAAGCTTCGGTATTTTCCACATCTAACGCGCCAATGACCCGCTTTACCGTATCCTTCAGGTCCGCGTATTCGATGAACTGTTCATAGGCCTTGCTGGTTACGCAGAAGCCGCCCGGAACGGGAAGCCCAAAGTGCGTCATTTCGCCAAGGTTTGCTCCCTTTCCGCCGACCAGGCCGACATCCGTCTTCCGAATCTCGTCAAACCATTTAATGTACTGATACTCTCCCACGACATCTCTCCTCTCATGCGTTAATAAAACTGAATCTGGATCAAATCTGGGTTCCCTGTAAAAAGTACAGGGATTGGCCTTTTAATTGCTTGTTACAAGTATACCACCAAGTTCGCGATAGCAAGAAAAAGAGAACCGCCCATTTTTCAAAAGAGAGAAAATTTCAAAGCTCAAAGAGCATTGTCTGATCAAAGGTTTCGACACCGATCGTTAAAACATTTGATTGGGAATGCATTTGACGAAAGACGGGCTTAGCACCGGGGATTTTTCATTGTCTTAAAATAAAAAGATCAGTTAATTCGCCATAATGGACAAATTCGATATAATTAAGGAAAGACAATCGTCCATTTTTTGAAAGTGCGAAAAATTGCTAACCGGAAGGAAAAAATGAAGAAAGGAAAAAGACAATGTCAAAAAAATATTCTGTTTTGACGGCTTTTTGCCTCGCTTTCGTACTATGTTTGACCGGCTGCGGAAACGCAAATCCGCCCGCTGAGTCCTCGAACGAAGAAAAAAGCCAGGAAGCAAGTGTGGAGAAAAAAGAAGGAGCCAGCCAGGCGGAAGGGCTTGGCCACGGCATGAACGGAGATGTCCATGTTGCGGTTTCCTTTGATGGAGAAAAGATCACCGAGGTCGCGGTAAAAGACGATAACACCGAAACCAAGGGAATTGGGCAGATTGCCATCCGTGACCTGCCGGCAAAAATTGTGGACGCGCAGTCGGTGAAAGTGGACGGCATCTCCGGTGCCACTTACACTTCCAACGCCATTAAGATGGGCGTTTTGGATGCCGCTCAGAAGGCTGGTTTGGACAAGGAACTCTTCAATAAGGAAGTCGAAAAGGGAGAAAAGAAAACCGATACCCTCGATACCGATGTCGTTGTCATCGGCGCGGGCGGCGCGGGCTATGCCGCGGCTGTCACCGCAAAAGAAGCCGGGGCCGAAGTGGTCATTTTGGAAAAATTAGGCTTGGTCGGCGGAAACACCCAGATTTCCGGCGGCGAATTTGCCGCGGCGGGAAACCCCCTTCAGAAAAAAGAGAACATCGAAGATTCTGCGGAGATCATGGCCCAGGATATGCTCAAAAACGGTGGAGATCCGATTTTAGTCGGAAAAGTCACGGCCAACGCCGCGGAAGCGGCCCAGTGGCTGGCGGATGATATCGGTGTACAGTGGAAAGATCAGCTCATGTTCTTCGGTGGCCATTCGGTCAAAAGATCTCTGATCCCTGAGGGACACAGCGGCCTGCATATTATTGAAAAATATGAGAAGAAGGCGGATGATCTGGGCATCAAGGTGCTCGTCAATCAGGATGTCAAGGAACTTCTGGTTGAAGAAGGAAAAGTCGTCGGCGTGAAGGCAGAAAATCCGGACGGGGAACTGACGGTCCACGCCAAGGCAGTCATCCTTGCTACCGGCGGTTTTGGCGCCAATGATGAGATGTGCAAAAAATACGACCCCGAAGTCGACGAGAAGGTCCTTTCCACCAACATGATTGGGGCGCAGGGCGAAGGCATCGCCATGGCGGAAAAAGTCAACGCCGGCACGGTTGATATGGATAAGATCCAGCTTTACCCGGTCTGCGACCCTCAGACGGGACGATTAATGTATATTGGCGATACCCGTTTAGTGGGCGGCGCTCTGCTTGTGAATAAAGAAGGAAAGCGCTTCGTGGAAGAACTGGCAACCCGTCGGGAAATCTCCATGGCCATTAAAGCCCAGACGGACAGCTGCGGATATTTGATTTGGGATGAGGATTCCTCCAAGGAAACCGGAACCATCGATTCCTATCCGGATGAGGCGAAGTCAGAATTTGACCGGGGAATTTTAGTCAAGGCCGACAGTTTGGAAGAGCTGGCCAAGCACTTTGAGATGGATCCGGAGGCCCTCAAGGCGACGGTTAAAAACTTTAATAAGAACTCAGCAGAAGGAAAAGATCCGGAATTTAACCTTCGTAACGTTGATTCCAAATGGCAGGTGAAAACGCCGCCATTCTATATGCTTAAATGCGTCCCCGCCGTTCACCATACCATGGGCGGACTGACCATCAGTCCCGATGCTCAGGTTCTCGACAAGGCGGGAAAGCCCATTGCCGGACTCTATGCGGCAGGCGAAGTCACCGGCGGAATTCATGGCTCGAACCGCTTAGGCTCCTGCGCAATGGCTGATATCGCGGTCTTTGGCCGGACGGCTGGACAAAATGCGGCGGCTGAAGCCAAAGCGGCAAAATAGATTGATGGGATCCGAAGGCATTTTCAAAAATTAGGGCAGGAAAGAAAGGGGCTGGCTCCAAAACCTTGCTGAGGCTTTGGGGTCAGCTCTTTTTCATTGAGTTTTGGATGGTTTTTTATCTCATCCTCACCCCCGCGGTCCCGGGGCCTTATTTTTTAAATCCAAAAGTGCGGGTATAGGTAAAAAACTAAATAAAAATGAATCTTTCGACCAAGCCAAGGTTGAGGAAGAGAAGGGAAGAGGAAAGCGGAATATGACGAGAAAAGACGGAATGAAGAATAGTCAGGGGAAAAGCAATTGGGAACTTTTTTCGATTCTTTTTCCCTATTACCGAAAAAATCGTTTCCTTTTATGGACGGATCTTGCCTGCGCGGGCCTGACCACGGTCTGCGATCTGGTTTTGCCCGTCCTGCTTTCCACGATTACCGATACCGCGGCCAACCATATCGGGGACCTGACCATCCCTTTTATTCTGAAAACGGCGGCCATTTACCTGGCCCTTCGGACCGTGGAAGTTTTTGCCCGCTATTATATGTCCGGTCGGGGCCATATGATGGGCGCCTACATTGAAAA
>CABTZP010000003.1 GCA_902489375.1 uncultured Tissierellia bacterium
AGACGTGTGCTCTTCCGATCTGATGATGCCGAGGATGATGATGTGAAAACGGGAATCACTTTGACCGGGATATGATTTATTATGAGCCGGATTTTGGCTTTGGCAGGAATGAATGTTTTAGTTGTATTGATGGGTGGCATCGTGATTGCCGCGGGCATCGGCATGTTAACCTCTTCTTTCACCTTTATTGAAGCGACGGCCTCGATGGGGGCGGGCATGCTCAATATGGCGGAGATTTACATTCTTTCCATGCTTGTTGGGGGTCTTGCTTCCATGTGCCGGAAAGATGGCGGATTTGCCTGGCTGATGAAAAAACTGACGAAAAATGTCAAATCGACGGCGGGCGCCCAGGGGACGATTGCTGCCCTGGTCAGTCTAGTTGATCTGGCCGCAGCCAATAACACCGTTGCCATTATCATTACTGGACCGCTGGCCAAGGACCTTTCTACCCGCTTTAAGGTCGATCCTCGTCGGACAGCCTCAATCCTGGATATTTTTTCCTGTGTTTTCCAGGGGCTGATCCCTTATGGGGCACAGGCTCTTTTGGCGTTGTCCTTGACGGCAAAGACGACGGGCCTTGCCCTCAATCCTTTTAAAGTCATCCCCAATACCTGGTACTGCCTGATTTTGTCGGTTGTTGCGATTCTTTCGATCTTTATTCCTTTTGCGGATCAGGCCATCAAAAAAGATCCCTGGAACTTTGAACAGGACTGCAAGCAGAGTCAGGTTCGGCACGAAGCATAAGAAAAAAGGAAAAAAGAGGAGGCCGATGAATTTTTCGGCCTCCTTTTTCATTAAATATGAAAAATGATTGAATTTCCTTTTGGGTTTATTTTTTAGATTCCGTTTTCAATCACTTTATTTTTTAGCAGCTGGCCCAAAATTTCAAGATATACGTCTAACTCATTATCCCGATAACAGCAGAGGCGAATTTCCATCTTTTTTTCAGGATGGGCTTTTAGCCAGTCATAGGCCGATAAGATCGCGATTCGGGCCGCTTCGCGGAGGGGGTAGCCAAAGACGCCTGCTGAAATGCAGGGAAAGGCAACCGAATCACAGTCCTTTTCCAATGCCCTTTCCAGCGCACTCTGATAGGCGGATCGAAGAAGCTGGGCATCTTCTTCTTTTCCATGGTAGACGGGTCCGACGGTGTGAATAATGTACTTTGCATTTTTCAGATCATAGGCTTTCGTCAGCTTCGCTTCTCCGGTAAGACAGCCGCCCAAAGACCGGCATTCTTCCAAAAGTTTTGGCCCGGCTTCCCGGTGGATTTCCCCATCGACCCCGGAGCCGCCTAAAAGGGTTGGATTTGCCGCATTGACAATGGCGCAAACCTCCTGTCCGGTAACGGATCCTCGTAGGATGATGATTTTTGCTCTATTTTTCATCTCAATTATGGCTTTCATAAAACATAAACTCCTTATAATAAAAATAAAAACGATTCAACTTTCTCCATCGAAACCAGGTAGGGTATGCTTAAGGCTATTCTATCATATGAAATGACTTTCATCGGCGAGCAGCCGGGAAGAAAGCAAAGGAGATTAAAATGCAGGAACTGATTCAAGTCGGAGAAAATTCTTTTTACACGCCGGGTCCCGTACAGGTGGGCTTGGTCAGGCTTTCCGCTTCCGAAGTCGTCCTGATTGATTCAGGGGCGGATCAGTCGGCGGCAAGGAAACTTCGTCAGTTATTAGAGGAAAGAGCCTGGACATTAAAGGCAATTTTTAATACCCATTCCCACGCGGATCATGACGGAGGAAATGAGTATCTTCAAAAACGGACCGGATGCAAGATCTTTGCCCATGACGTTGAATGCGCTTCGATCCGATGGCCGATTTTTGAAGCCGCGGTTCTCTACGGGGCCTATCCTCCCCAGGGCCTTCATGGAAAGGCCATTATGGCAAAGCCAAGCCAGGTTTCGCCTTTACGCGAAGAAGATCTTCCTTTGGGCTTTGAACGGATCCCCCTTCCCGGACATAGCCTGGATCAGGTAGCCTACCGGAGCCCCGATGATGTCCTTTATCTTGCCGATGCTTTAAGCAGCAGGGAAATTATTGAAAAATACAAAATCCCCTTTATTTTTAATGTCCAGGATTACCTGGATAGTCTGGAAAAAATTAAAAGTTTACAGGCCAGGGTTTTTGTCCCGGCCCATGCCCCAGCCATGGATCAGGCGGATGATCTGATCGCCCTTGCCCAATATAACATTGATCAGACCCTGGAGATGGGGGAGATCATTGTCGAAAAGCTAAAAAAGCCTCAGTGCATGGAAGCTCTTCTCCAGGCCCTTTTTTGGGACTTTGGCCTGGAGATGAATTTGATCCAGCGGTTTTTGGATGGGGCAACCCTCAAAGCCTATCTGACCTTTCTATCCGACCAGGGAAGAATTGAATACCGCTTTGAAGATGGGCTGATGGTCTGGCAAAAAATCAAAGCCTAGAAAGATTACTGGGATACCAGATAGCGCTTGAGAGATTTCCAGAGAAGGCCGATGATCACTAAACAAATGAGTAAGTCCGGCAGCAAGAACAGGTTATAGCTAAGACTGTATAAGATTGTCTGACTGTTGGCCCAGTTGGAAGGACTGATGGCCTGGGCAAGAGAACCCCCGCCATTTTCAAAGGAGATGGAGCCAAAGAAGATGCAGCCTGAAATGACGTGGCAGAGGTAGCGAAGGACCGTTCCAAGGAGCATCCAGGGAATATAAAACTTGAATTCATTCACTTTTTTTGATTGGGGGATGCCAGCTAAGCCGCACATAGCAAAGGCCAAAGGATAATCAAAGATCAGCTGGAGGGGATGGACGACATACCCGCCTAAAAGCATATTGACCAGCCCGTACACACCGCCCACCAGCAGTCCTTTTTTCCATCCCCAGCGGATGGCAAAGAAAAAGAGGGGGGCCATGGAACCGAGGGTTACGCTTCCTCCCTGGGGCATCCGAAAGATCGTAATCAGGTCGAGGACTTTTGCCAGGGCAATGCAGATTCCGCCCTCGGCAATCCAGCGGGCGCTGGAAGCCGGTTTTTTCATCGAAAGATTTTCAGTCATTTTTATTCCTTTCTTGCCTAAGCAGTTCGCTGGGCCGCCTGGCTACACATTTTCCCGATGAGTATAGCGAGGGAACTTTTTCATCAGAAAGATTGTAAGGGCCAAAGGGCCCGAACGGTCTTTTTTATTATCAAGCCCGAAAGGGCTGGAAATCTAGTTGATATTTCGAATTTGATTCAAAAGAATCTTCGCGACGATTTCAGCAAATCGGTCAGAATTTTTAATATAGGCGAAACCGGAACCGTAGATTTTCTGAGCTGCAAGAAGATCTTCTTCCACCCCCGTGAAAAGACCAAAGACCGCAATATTTTCGGCCCGGATCTGGCGGACCTCGTCAGCGGTGTCTCGAATGGCTTTTTCATTGTCCGAGGGGGAGTTTCGGAAAGAAGCCTGAGTGTTTACTCCGACATGAACATAAAAAGGCTTTCCGTCACTGAGAACGATCATCACATTTTTATGTGATGACTTTTTCAGCATTCGGGCCCGGACAAGACGAAGGGCATAGCCGTCCCGGTTTGCCGCGTCAGGAAAGTATCCTAAAACATTGGAAGACGATGAGCGGTCAAAATAGTCATGGAACTGGTGAATGACCGTGCAGCCCAAAAGCGTCTGAAAGGAAGAAACCCGGAAGGGGATTTTTGCCATTTCCAGGGCTTGGGCCAGGATATAAGCCTGGGCAGCGACCTTTTCCTGGCGGTCTTTTTGTGAACCGGAAGAATCGAGAACCAGGTCCACCAATAGGCGGCTGGGTTCATCATGATTGGCCTGGTAAAAAACCCGGTTGTCGTCAAGAATCGGATTGCGCCAAACCCGATCCGATGCCAGTGTCCCATGATCTTCCAGGAAAAAACCGTCTTCCTCTTCATGTTTTAAAGCGGATTGTAATTTGTCAGCCAGGCTTCTGATTGCCCGATGGATGGAACGGGCGTTTTTTTCGACATAGCCTTCATTTTGACTTTTCGCCTTGGCCATCAGCTTTTGCCGGTAAGGGATATTTTTTGTCTTCACATCTGCCCCGTAGGGGTCCGTGGACCAATCCAGCTGATCAAGATCTGCCCTTTTCTCCAGATCCGCAAATCCCCGGGTGATTAAAAAAGTTTGATCTGCGTGATAACCTTTGGAAACCTTCTCAAGGAGGGCCTGTCCTTCTCCTTCGCTGATCAAAGAGGGACCATAATTTTTTTCCATGAAAGCCCGGTTATTTTTTATTTTTCTTTTTTTAAAGCGAATTTTCGCCGGATCCTTCTGCTCTTCCTTTTTCGAGTCGTCCAAAAGGATATTGTCCATGAATTCCGCCGACCCGATGGTTAGTTCCTTTAATAGTTCCTCGTCGGAAAGGTAGCGATCTCTGGGCTTTTTAACCCTTTCCTTTTCCGTTCGGTCGATTTTCGCCCGGAGGATTTCGTCGGAGACTTTGGCTGGATCCAGGTGAAAATGCCTTCGAAGGACCTCCTGCATACCGGTGATGAAGGCATCGGTATCCTTACTTGCCAAATCTTCTAAGTCATCCAGAAGTTTTTTCCCCATTCCATTGACTTTTGGGACCTGTCCCAAGGCCCTTTGGGCATGGGCCAGGTCTAAAAATTCTACCCAGGAATTCGGGGAAGAGAGGCGATACATCCGGATCTTGTTTTGCATAAAGGCCCTTCGAAAGGACGCCATGGCCGGTCGGCTTGAAACCATCTCCTGATAGGCCGCCTCTTCCAGAGGAACGGCCATGACCCGGGTAAAAAGCTCTCCGCCGGGCATTTCTTCCCAGAGATAGGAAGCATAGGCCAGGATTTTCTCTTTCTCAAAGCGTCTGGCTAAGGCGCCTAGAAGGGCATTTTCATAGTATAGGCGGGTTTCAGGATCCTGACATTGTGGGCGGTTTTCTTCAAAAAAGCGAGCGTAAGCCCGCCCCTCATCTCCCTCATAGTCTTCGGAGACGGTCCAGCGAATATTTTGGGCACGGAGTTTTTGGGCCTCTTTTTCTCTAAATTCAGGCATACAAGAACATTACCCTATTTTTTGAAAAGCTCTTCTGATTCAAGATTTTTTGGGATCCGCAGAGCGATGACGTCCCGAACAAGATCTTTTTCAAAGGGATCAAAGGACTTATTGACAACGCCCAGTTCCAGCGCCCGGAAGGGGGAAAGGCCAAGCTCCATCAGCCGAATGGAGGCAAGAAGCCCCCGGAGGTCGACCGGCTTGGTGGTGATTTCAGCATTGTCCGCTTTTTTTTGAAGGTCCCGAAAGAGGGAAGCGAACTGATCCATCCACTCTTTTTTTACGGAAGGGTATTGGCCCTTTAGAAGATCAACCAATTCGTCCTTTTCAATTGAGGGAACCTGGACGATTAAAAAGCGAGAGGTCAGGGCCTCGTTCAGTTCCCTGGTTCCTATATAGCCATAGTTCATCGTCGCAATAAAGCGGGTTTCTTCCCGAAGGAAGATTCGCTGATATCCGGGAAGGTCGATGAAACGGCGAAAGTCCAAGGCGGCGTGAAGGACCGCGACGGCATCATTTCGGGCCATGTTTACTTCGTCTAAAATGCCATAGCCCCCGTGTTCTGCGCATGCCAGGATCGGCCCCTTTCGGAAGGTGACCTCTCCTCCTTTAAACGTGTCCGTGCCGATCAGGGTAGAGGCATCGGTATTAATATGAAAACTGACGGTCCAGGAGGGACGGTGAAAGAGGTAGGCCAGGTTCTCAGCCAGAACATTTTTTCCCGTTGCCTTGGGTCCCGTCAGTAAAATATTTTCACCAGCCAGGATGGCCGTGATGGCGTCCTCCCAAACTGCTTTACCGTAATAAAGGAATTGGGGCTTTTTCCATCGAACCGCCTCTTCGGGCTTGAGGGGATGATCCTTGACATACTCATCAACCAGCTTTAAAAGGGCAGGGTCTACACCTTGTTTTAATAATTCATCTTTCATAATTATCCTTTTTGTGTTAGTCTTTATTATTAGAAAGTATTGAGCGGAAAGGAAGAACCTTTTTTTCAATCCGCTAGTTTTGATGAACCTTCTTTATCGGCCCCTTAATACTAGCTGAAAAAAGGAGGATTTTCCAGTATTGAATGAAAAACCAAGCCGCCGGGATCAGACGGAGGCAATGCGAGGACTGGAAAAAGGGAAAAATTCAACCAGTCCCTGGAAAGGATAGCATCGTGGTTCCCAGAGAAAATGACAAAGACCTAATTTATCAGAGGACGATGGAAAATTTAGTCTACGCTGTGCGTGATACGAACCTGAAAGAGGTTTGCGCAAAAAAATATCAGCCTAAACAGGTCCTGCGTGAAAAAGGCTTTGTCGAGGCAACCTATCTTGTAGGCGGGATGGTCACGAAGGATCGCTATGCGATCGTATCAAATCATATGCATTATCAGGAGAGCTACTCACCGGGGGTAGAGGGATATTATTATTGCCAGGCCGATTCCCATTACCTGTGCATGGATATTTATGAATATGAAGGAAAAAAGCAGATCCTCCTTCTTCATCTGCCGGAAACCCAGAATTGGAAACTGTTTTTAGATTTTGATGACCAGCTTTATCCGGGAACCGGTGAAATCATTAATAGAGCACGGAAAAAATTTGAGGAAACTTGTCTGGAAGCTCCGATTTTGGAGGCCAATACGCCAAAATGGCTGCGTCAGTGTTCTTTTCCCGTGGGCATGACGGTTCGGGGAGAGCTTTTCCCCCTGGAGGATGCCCCTCTCTTTTAATTTCCCTATCTCTTCTCAAAAAAGGTTTTTTTGCTGTGCGGAAGAGAAAAAAGCCGAGAGGAAAAAAACAGTTTCATCGAGAAAATGAAAAGAGGGTGGATATGGATGAGAGGCTGAAAAAACAGCTGAATTTCATTTTAACGATCGATCAGGAAAAAAACATTTTTAGGCAGACCCATCTTTCGGGTGGCGGAAGAAGGGAAAATGACGCGGAGCACGCCTGGCACATGGCGATCATGGCCTTTCTGCTTAAGGAATATGCCAATGAAGAGGTGGACCTGGCAAAGGTCATGGTGATGTGTCTGATCCATGATATTGTTGAGATTGAAGCGGGAGATACCTATGCCTATGACCGGGAAGGCCTTTCCACCCAGAAGGCCAGAGAAGACCAAGCGAAAATTCATCTGTATTCTCTTCTTCCGGAAGACCAGAAAAATGAACTGATCAGCCTTTTTGATGAATTTGAAGAGAGAAAAAGCCCTGAAGCAAGATTCGCTCACGCGATGGATAATCTTCAGCCCCTCCTTTTGAATAACGCAAACGAAGGGGGGGATTGGCGGCTTCATCAGGTTCAGGCGAAAGACGTTTATGAACGGCAGAAAAAGACCCGGGAAGGGTCGGAGGTCCTTTACGCCATTACCGATCAAATTCTTCAAAGGCATATTCGGAAAGGAAATCTTCTGGGCGATGAGAAGGAATAAAAGAGAAAAAAAGAAAATGAAGATGAGGATGGGTCTTTTTCTGGCCCTTGTCCTCATCCTTTTTTTTCTTTTGGACCGATTTGGCTTTCTTCCCGAGAAGACCTATTCCGCTGAAGACTTCAACCTTCCCTTCGAAAATAGCAATTCGGATTTTAATCAAAATGGAAAAGATGACTATCTTGATCTTTTAGAAGGGGCGAAAAAGGATGCCCGAAATCACCCTACGTATGACGGTTCTTATTATTCCACCGCCTATCCCCCGGACAATATCGGCGTCTGCACCGATTTGGTCTGGAGGGCTTTTCGGGAAGCCGGCCTTTCTTTACGGGACATGGTCGATCAGGATATTCAAAACCATCCTGAGGCTTATCCTACGATTTCATCCCGGGATCCCAATATTGATTTTCGGCGGGTAAAAAATCTTCGCCTCTTTTTTGCTCGCTATGGAAAGTCTCTGTCCACGGATATTGATGATCGGGAAGCCTGGCAGAGCGGAGACATTGTCATTTTCCAAGGGGATAAACATATCGGCGTGATTTCCGACTTGAGAAATAAAAAAGGTCAGGCCTACCTTCTTCACAATGGCGGTCAGCCTAAGCGAGAAGAGGATTACTTTAAAAGAGATCACCCCACAGAGCACTTTCGAGTGGATTTTGAAAAGCTGAGGGAGGCGGGGCTTTTGATCCCGTTTTAAAAAAATTTTTGGAAAGCCGGATAGGGTGAAGCAGCTCTTTATATGTGGAGCGCTATCCGGTTTCCAGCGTCGAGCTTTTGAATTTGGCAGAGCAAAAAATATAGCAGTAGAGGGGGTAGAGCAAAAATCGGGCCCTTTATTCTTTTTCCATTTGCGCCTGAATCAGTTCTTCGCTCTCTTTCATGGCTTCCAGCGTCTGGGTCAAAAGTTCATCAAGCGCCCAGCCCAGCCTCTCTGCACCGACGGAAATAATATCACGGCTGCATCCTGCCGCGAACTTGCGATCCTTAAACTTCTTTTTCAGACTGGACAGTTTCATATCCTGGCAGCTTTTGCTGGGCCGCATTTTCGCCGCCGCACCAATCAAGCCGGTTAGCTCATCCACCGCAAAAAGAACCTTTTCCATGGGGTGGGTCGGTTCTACGTCGG
Organism: uncultured Tissierellia bacterium; assembly: GCA_902489375.1. GTDB lineage: Bacteria > Bacillota > Clostridia > Tissierellales > Peptoniphilaceae > CABTZP01. The sequence goes on from CABTZP010000003.1 coordinate 8,582, forward strand.
AACATATTCCATAGCCATGAGAGCAGACCGCATGAATGAGATCTTCATCAAAACCGGCCTCATTCAAGAGCTCCGGCGCTTTTTTGCAGTGTTCATCCGGCCACATCTCAAAGTCTACATCGTGCAAAAGACCAACAGCTGCCCAAAAATCTGCCTCGTCATGGTAACCCAGCTTTTCAGCAAACCAGCGCATGACGGCTTCTACGGTAAGGGCGTGCTGGATATGGAAAGGCTCATGATTGTACTTTTTCAAAGTATCCATTGCTCTTTCTCGATCGATGGTTGCGCTCATCGGAAACCTCCTATGTTCCTAGTTTTGGGCTGAAACAGATTTATCTCTCTTTTCGTGCGGCCGGAAGATCTTCTTGATTGATGCGCATCATCTCATCCAAAATGACCTCGTCGGTGGCGTGCATCCCCTGGTTAGCCATTTTCCCATAGGCTCGGATGGTATCGTCCACGTTCACCCCAACCAGGCCATCGCCCGGGTGAAAGGATTTTCCTCGTTTCGCCTGATCATAGGCCCGATAGGCCGAGGAAAGAGAGGCGCCAATTTTTGCCGCGCAGGAAGCTTTCGCCCCGTCACAGACCATTCCCGAAGTCACGGCCAGCGCATTTTCCGTTGTTTCGGCGACGATTTTCTCCGAGGCACCTTCTAAAAAAGCGATGCCCGCAGCGGCTGAAGCCGCCGCGGAAACCGCTCCGCAGTAAGCAGAAAGCCTTCCGATACAGGATTTTTGATATTCTGCCAGGAGGTTGGCAAAGATCAGCGCCCGATCCAGGTCCTCTCTCGGTGCGTCGATATTTTTCGCCCGGCGAATAATCGGAAGAGAAACTGTCAGCCCCTGGTTTCCCGATCCCGAATTGATGACAACAGGCATTTCACAGCCGCTCATCCGCGCGTCGGAACCGGCGGCGGCAAAGGCGATTTCCTGATTTTCAACGTTTCCCGTATCAAAGAAAGTCCGACCAACGCCGGCTCCCCAGTCATTTTTGAGCCCTTCCTTGGCAATGGCGGTATTAAGCTCAATTTCTTTATCCAAAATGTCCTGGAGGGGGCTATAGTCTACAGATTTTGCGTATTCATAGATCTCATGGAAAGAGAAATTGATCTTTTGCTCTTCTCGCTCCTTGTCATCGATGTCAAGGAGGATTTCACCATCCTTTTCAATGCGGGTGATGTTGGTGTGTTCGTGATGGATGACGACGCGGACACTTCCGCCCTCCTGATCCTTCATCCGGGTGTCAATAAAAAGACCGGGGATTTCGGGATCGTGCTCAACTTGACAGACACCGGCTTCCCAGGCTTTTTTCGCTTTTTCCACATCTTGAGGGGTAACCGATTCGAGGACTTCCAGCTCTTTTTTAGGATTTCCGGCAATGGCGCCGAGGAGGGTGGAGATCTCAATACCAATGAGCCCTCCGGAATTTGGGACAACCACCGACCGGGCGTTTTTAATCATATTGCCCGAACATCGGACAAGAATTTCAGTTGGCTCGCTCCCTAAGACTTCTTTTGCTTTTGCCGCCGCATAAGCCAGGGCAATCGGCTCCGTACAGCCGAAGGCAGGGAGCATTTCTCTTTTCAGAAGATCCATATACTGATCAGCCATCATTCCTCCTTTTTTGTTCTTTTCTTTTAGCTAGGGTGATTGATTTCGTTCAGGGAAAACCGTAATAGGTCAATAGATTAAAGCAGGCCCTTAAATTTCATGATATGGATAATCCCGTCGTTCATGTATTCTGCAAGCTCATCATGGGATTTTCCTGTCTCCGCCGGACGCTGGCTCATGGCTTCGATGACCCCTTCCTGGCCTTTTTCGGCGTATCCTTCGGGAAACTTTGCCTCGGTATTCATGGTTGAAAGGACGTTTTCCAGGGATGGCCCAATTTTTTCTAAGAGGCCTTTAAAACCCTGAGGTCCTCCGCCGACCTCATTGGTCAGGTGAGGACCGATGATTCCCCAGCGGATGCCCACGGAATTGGAGATCGCCTGATCCACATCGGCGACCGAGCAGACGCCTTGTTCCACAAGGTCATAGGCCTCTCTCATCACGGCGGACTGGATCCGGTTTCCGATAAAGCCAGGTACTTCCTTATTTAAAACGACCGGCGTTTTTCCCACCTGCGTATAAAGGTCCTTGGCAATTTTTACCGCCGCATCGGAAGTATCTCTGCCGCGAACAATCTCCACCAAAGGAAGAAGGTAGACGGGGTTATAGGGATGTCCAATGAGAAAACGCTCTTTATATTTCGCCTGGCAAGACATTTCGGTCATTAAAAGACCTGAGGTCGATGAGGCAATGACAGTTTCCGGAGAAAGGATCGATTCAAAGAGCGCAAAAACCTCTTGTTTTTTCTCGAGGATTTCCGGCGTGGATTCCTGGACAAAATCAGCCCCTTCCAAAGCTTCTTTGGCGTCGGTCGTAAAGCGGGCATTTTTTATTGCTTCCAGGGCCTTATCCTTTGTCGTTAATCCCTTTTTTTCAAGGTAGGAAAAAATTTCACTCATTTTTTTCTGTGCTTTTTCACTGGATGACTGGCGGGTGTTGTAGAGAGTAACGGAATGTCCCCCTTGAAGAAAAACAACCGCCCAGGCCAGGCCGATGGTACCGGCCCCATAGCAAGTAATTTTCATTTGATCTTTCCTTTCTTTATTGATTACAAGTTTTCTTGATCAATCGGTTTGATTTCTTTCTTCTTTGCCCGCTTAAATGGATAGGAAAAGAGCATTAAAACCGGGGGCGTCGTCACTGGGCCTGCTGGGCTTCGCGGGTTCTGGTTCGTAAACCATTTTTAAAAATCGTTCGAAAAGCAGCCGATAATTATCCGGCTCATCATAGGCGCCCATCATATGATCGCTCTTGGCAAAGCAGTAATAGAGCTTTTGATTTCCCTTGGCCGATTGATAGGTTGACTTGACCCGGTCCGGAGGGACAATGCGGTCCTTCGCACAGGAAATAAAAAGGCGAGGGACGGCGGTTTTTGCTGTTTGCTCCCTTAAATTCGCGGATCGGAACTGAAAACCAAATCGCATATTGGACATAAACGAACCCATTTCCGCGGAGAACCGAGCAAAGCTATCGCTAAAGCCGTAATTGGTCTTCATCAGATCTACGGTTCGGGCGTATGGATCAACCAGCGGACAGTCTAAGATGTAAAAATCGACTTTTTCTCCCTGAGAAATAGAGGAATAAATTCCGGCGGCTTCGCCCCCAACCGATGCCCCCCAGATGCCAATATGCTCATAACCTTCTTTTTTTACCGTTTTGACCACGGTATCCAGGTCGCGGGTCTCCAGAACACCAAAGGTTTTGACATTGCTGTCATTTTGATAGGTCCCTCGCATATCAAAGGCAAAGCAGTCCCAGCCTTCATCTAGAAAGATTTTCATCGGTCCGAAGCTAAAACGCGCATCGCCGTCACGGCAATGACAAAGGATGATGGCGCCTTTTACTTCACGCCGATTGCTGGTTTTGGCCTGGTAATAGGGAAAGGTATTCCCATCTTCGGCGGTGAGCCTTCCCCGGTTTTGGAAAGGATACGATGCTAGGAATTGTTCCATGTCATAGTTATAATCATCACGATAGATTTCATTTAATTTGGAATTGGAAATTTTTTCAGGCGTCCCATAGGGCTGAGAATACCCCTCGGTTACCTGCCATCCTAGCCAAAGACAGAAGCTGAAAAAAACGACAAAGAAGGCTACGACGATGGTGACCAGAATGATCGAATACCGTTGAACCATTCCATTTTCTTTTTGGCGGATGATTTTTTTATTGGCCATCTTTCTCTCTTCGCTCCTTTACTCTAAAGAGGATTTTTTCAGCCAAAGGCGAAAATTAATAAATAATGAAATGAGATTTATAAAAATTATAAAATAAGGGGGAGGGAACGTCAATGAAACCGAAAACACCAAAGAGGCCGGAAGGGAGCAAAAAAAAACAGCTGCTCCAAGGAGCAGCCGCTTCTCTTTTGACTAGCAATGTTCTTTTTCAGAACGATCCTGCTTGTCGTTAGGGTCATTATTTGCGTTGTTGGTGACCACTTCGTTCCCATCGCTATGGGGGTTGTTGTTGATGATTTCGTTATTTTCGTTGATATCATGATCTTGTCTGCTGCAGCAATTTTTAGCCATTTTTTAGCCTCCTTAATTTATGAAGAGAAAAACCATTTCAAACAGAAGAGAGCCGGTCCTGGAAAACACGGATAACCGCAATGAACCCCAAGCTTCTATGGCTCATCTCCTATCTCCTCTCCTTCTATACCCGCAATTTGTAAATCTACTCGTTTTCCTTTTATTTCGATTTTTTTTGTCAACTGTCAGCTGAAGCGCTCTTCATTTTTTATTTTTTCGGTAGTCTTCCATCACTAGGCGGAAAATTTCACTGGATGTGGGCGGAGCGTATGTGATGGCATTGGCACCGGCTTCAATGGTTTCCTCAATGCTTTCTTCGGTGTGGCCGCCGGTGGCGATAATGGGAAAGTTGGGGCCTAGCTTCTGTCGGACCTTTTTCACAATTTCATTCGTGTTCTTTCCCGAGGTGACATTAATAATTTCGGCCCCAGCCTTTACCTTTCCCATAATATCGTTCTCTTCGGAATAGATGCTGGCAACGATCGGAATGTCGATCGTTTTCGCGATTAAGCGGATGTCTTCGTTTTGCATGGGGGCGTTCACCACAACCCCATAAGAGCCCAAAAGCTCGGCTAAAAAGCCCAGGATAACGGATCGGTATCCATAGGTCGTTCCTCCGCCGATTCCGGAGAAGACTGGGACGGAAGCCGCTTCAATCGTCGCCTGCATGATGGAAGATTCCGGGGTAAAGGGATAGACGGCGAAAATCGCATCGGCGTTGTTATTGCGAATAATGGCAAGGTCGGTGGTAAAAAGAAGGGATTTGATGCGCCGCCCCATGATCATAATGCCGGAAGCCTGGTAAATGATTTCCGGAACCAGCACACAGCGATGATGGAGTTTATTTTGGATCACTGGGATTGTTTTGGATCCCTGGATAATTCCGTCTTCTTTTTTGTTAAAGTGAAAGTTGCGGTCACGGTCGTATTCTTCGACAATTCCTTGGAGGTTGCCGATAATATTAATGAGAAGATCTCGATCCATGAGGGCCTCCGGAGTTAAAAGTGGTTCGTGGTGCAATAGTAAAACTTAGAGTTCTTTTGAGCGGAAGCCTGCCTTTTGAGCATACGGATATGCGAAAGGAAGTCAACATCGTCAAAATATTTGGCTTCATGGGGGCAGGAACGGACGCAGGCCTGGCATTTAATGCAGGTTCCTACGATTTCTGAGGGACGCTGGGGGTTAATTATTCCCATGGGGCAGACGGAAGCGCAGATTCCGCAGCGGGTGCAAAGATCCATGTGGGTTTTGGGATGGGCTTTGAGGAATTTTGCCGGGCTCCCATCTTCCTTTTTCGGGGAATAATAAGTAAGATCCGACATATGCCCATCCACCTTGATGGAAGGCAGGACTCGGATATCGTCGGTATCAAAAAGAATCTTTTCCGTCTTATCCCCGAAGGTGGCGATATGATCTTGATCTAAATTATCCGGCCGGCCCACCCCAATGTCATCGGAAAAGGCATGACGGGAAACAATGGCACAGGCCGAAATGGGGATAAACCGTTTTTTTTCGGCGATCATAACCATTTCCGCCAGGGCATCATCAAAGCTTCGATTTCCGAAGGTGACAATGCAGACGCAAGGGGTATTCGAACCGATAAAATCATTTTCCAGGTAAGGCATGATCTTATTCGGCAGCCGTCCGGCATAGGTGGGCATCGCAAAGATCACCAGCTCGTCCGGACCAAAAGAATGGGGCTCTTTTCGGCTTTGAGGAAGGGTAAAGTCGATTTCCGTAACGGGAACGCCCATTTTTTTAAACAGACGGTCGCTTACCATACGGATAATCCTTTTTGTAGAACCGGTTGGACTAAAGTAACAGAGATTGATTTGCTTCATTTTCATGGCTTCGTCCCCTTCTCTTTTCTTCGAGGTGGTTTCATTGTACCATTCTCTTCCGGGGAAAAAAAAGAAAAAAAGACTGCCCCCATGTGCCTCGTGGCTTGGGGACAGTCTCTTTTTTAAAACCTTATTTATGAAAGAGCTTTATTTCTTTTTCACCGCTTTTACGATGGCGAGAAAGACAACGGAACCCAAAAGGGCAACCAGGAAAGAACGGATGGAAAAGCCCTGAACACCAACCTTTCCGATTGCGGACATTATCCATCCGCCGATTACGGCTCCGATAATTCCGACAGCAATATTGGCACCGCCGCCCATGGCCGCATCCGTTCCCATGATTTTACTGGCAATCCAGCCAGCTAAAGCGCCGACAATAATCCAAGATAACAAACCCATATAATTTCCTCATTTCTTTCTTCGGGATAAGCGAAGGGGCTGAATCCCTCCTCGCCCGTCCTCTTCAACACATAAAAAAGGTCCTGATGAAATGACCTTTTCACTCACGCTTTATATATAACCGAAAGAGCAGAAATCTATCAGCTTTTAAAAAATTCCTCATTTTTCCGGGGGTCCGGCCGTGATGGGGGGACTTTGGAGATTGGCTGTATACACGCCAATCAGGATGACTAGAGAGCCAATGGCCTGAACTTTATTAAAGGGCTCGTGCAAGAGGAGGATCCCCGCCAGGATAGAAACCGTTGTGGAGACACCGATGAAGGTCACGGCCCGGTTGACCCCAATATAATCAATGGCGGTTACACACATCATAAAGTTCAAGACGGATCCGATCAAAGAGAGAAAGAGGACGCTGATCAAAAAGGGCCGACTCACAAAGGGAAGAGTAAAAAGAACGTGAAAATTTCGGTGGATCCCGGCCTCAATCAGGGCAAAGGCATCAAAGACGATCATCCCGCAAAGAAGCATCATATAAGTCACTTCCGGTCCAGAAAAATTTCGAGCGCTGGCAACCCGAACGCTGTATAAGGCGTAAGAAACCACGCAGATCATCAGGCAAAGGTAACCGAGAGGAGAAAAGGAAATTTTCATTCCCGCAGCAGCGACGGTGATGATCACGCCGAGCAGGGTCAAGATAATGCCACGGATCTGATTTTTCGACGGCTTTTCTTTCAGGACAATGGTTGAAGCCACTAACGAAGCAACCGGAATGCAGGCTAAAATCACCCCGCTTTCGGAAGTGGAAGTCAGGTTAATGCCTATGGTCTCCGCGATGAAAAAGATGACCGGACTAAAGAGCGCGATCCAAAGCAAAGGCCGAAGGTCTTTGCCCTTGAGGTGAATGGGTATGAGCTTACATTTCGCCAACAGGGTCATGGCGATAAAAGCGAGGGAAAAACGCCAGGAGAGCAGAGAAAACATGGTCGAAGCGTCCACCGCAGTTTTCGTGAAAAAAAAGGTGAAACCATTTATGATTTCACTGCAGACCACGCAAAAGATGCCCATGCTGGTTTTATCGATGTTGAGTACTCTTTTCTTCATAAACCCTCCTGATGGTCTCGATTTAAAAAGTTTACCCCTCGTCCGAAAAGACGAAAACGTTCATGCTGATCGGGTTCGAGGGGTGAGCTTAGTTATCCAGTCGGTTTGCCCTTACTTCGGTCGGGAAGCGTACCATCTCATCTGCTCTTCATCGGTAGAAAGTTTGCCAATCCTCAGGTTTTGATCGGTTTCTTCCAAATCGGCCATTTCCTGTTCAGTTAAAGAAAAATCAAAGACCTTGAGGTTGCTCTTTTGATGCTCTTCGCTGGTCGCTTTGGGGATGGGAATAATGCCTTCCTGGATATGCCAGCGCAAAAGGATTTGAGAAGGAAGCCGGCCATGATTTTTTGCCGCTTGCTGGACAGATCCTTCTTCATAGATACCATTTTTTCCTCGGGCAAGGGGACTATAGGCGACGGGCTGAATGCCTTTTTCCTTTAAATAGGCCCGCAAGGCTTTTTCCTGGAGCTGAGGATGGAGCTCAATCTGATTAATGACGGGCTTTACGTTCGCATAGGTGGATAGCTTTTCGAGATGCTCTTCCCGAAGATTACAAACGGCAATGGCCCGGGCAATTCCCTGCTCAAGGCAGGATTCCAAGACCCGCCAGGATTCTTTGTATCCCTTTCCCGGCCAGTGGAGGTAGAGGATGTCCAGATAATCGACCCCTAAATCACGCAGGGACCGTTCAACAGAAAAGAGGGTGTCGTCTGTTCCATAATAATTCGGCCAAACTTTGGTCGCAATCGTAAGGCTCTTTCGGGGAACCCCGCATTCTTTGATGGCCCGGCCCACAATTTTTTCATTTTCATACATCCAGGCGGTATCAATCATCCGGTAGCCCATTTGAATGGCCCGGGCGATGTCCTGGGCGTTTTTCTCTTCGGTCATCTTGTAGGTCCCAAAGCCCAGAGCGGGAATGTCCATCCCGTTCGAAAGGCGGACCAGAGGAATTTTTTCGCCCATTTTCTTTTCTCCATTTCTTTAAGTCTATGATGGCTCGCGCGTCAGGACTTCTTTTTGTCTTGAGATTGGATGGGGGTAACCCGGATCACATTTGGCTCATCCTTTCCCTTGGCATCCTCAATCTTATCCCGGTTGCGGCTCAGAAGCTCTCCCTTATCAGCGTCTACCTTATAATGATAGGCATATCCATCAAAATGGAAACTGATGACGTAGACCCGTTTTCCATCCTCTTGAACGATTTTATATTCGTAGGGACCAATTTCAGCAAGGCTTTTTGCCCCCGCATCTTTAAAGGTTTTTTCCAAAATATCGTTGGTGGCGCTTTCTTCTTTGGCAAATCCTACTCGGGTAAAATCCTTGCGCAGAATTTTGCCTTCCGAGCTGACCCGATAATCGTATTCGGTATCCTCATGGGTAAAGAGGATGTCGTAGCGTTCTTTTTCAGTGTTGAATTCCAGCTTTTTCACCTCAACCTCATCTTCGAGGCATTCGGCGTCGGCTAAAGCTGCGCCGAGGGCAGCCTTTTCTTCCATTGAATAGGATGTTTCCTTATCCGCATCTTCAGGGGAAACCATCTCCCCTGCGTCTGATTTTTCCTCAGGATCGTCTTTTCCCTCTTCAGCCGATGAGCTGTCGAAATAGGAACGCTCGATGTGATCGGACTGATCAGACATATCAATGGAGAAGGCGGATTGGTCTTTGCTGGTCTCTTGCGGCTCCACTTCGGGGCCTTTTTTTCCACAGGCCGTTAAGGTTAAGATCAGGGCAAGGGCACAGCCGATCAATAGTCGTTTTTTCATATAAGCCTCCTTAATTCTCTTCTATTCTATATCCATTCTGGCATTCCTTCTATCCTTTTGTTCCTTTTTTGTTCCTTTTTTCATTCCCCGTGAGGAGTTTATCCTTGTCATTTCTTGATATGATGAAAAATATCCTGAATAATAATGAATGAGCTTGTTCACGTTTTTATGTTTATTGGTTGGGGTAAAAAGAGAACAGTCTTGTTCCAAAGTCGTTCACGCTACCAACAAGGGGAAAAAAGTCCTCTTATTTTTTGAAAGGTATCTTCATGTTTCGTTTTAAGAAAGAAAATAAAAGCAGGGCCCAGTTCGGAGGCAGCGCTTACCAGGAGTCTTGCGCTGGGGAACAAAGCCGGGAAAAGACCCATCCGATCGTTCAAAAAAATCTGGTCAAGAGGCGGTGGATCATCGCCCTGGCCTATGTGGGCGCATTAACCGGAGCGGGTCTTGCTTCCGGTCAGGAACTTTTGCAGTATTTTGTGACCTTTGGTTATTCCGGATTGGTTGCTGTATGCCTGGTCGGGCTTTTGCACTGGGCTTTTGGGGGAATCACCGTTGCCCTGGGCTCCTATTTTATGGCAAGAGATCAGAATCAGGTTTTGAATAACATTGGACCGGCCATCGTAACGAAGATCTTGGATCTGGGCCTGATGGTAGACTGCTTTGTTCTGGGATTTGTTATGATTGCCGGGGCAGGTTCCAATTTAAACCAGCAATTTGGATTTCCGATCTGGATGGGCGCCCTCCTTTGCGCGGTACTGGTTTTTGTCTGCTCTTTATTTGATTTCCAGAAGGTTTCTGTTGTCATTGGCTCTTTTACCCCCTTCATTGTCGGTTTTATCAGTCTTGCGGCGGTTTATGTTTTCTTTTTTACACCCGTTGATTTTTCATCTTCAGCGAAGATCACGCAGACGGTCCCTACGACGCTTCCCAATGTTTGGGTTTCTCTCTTTAACTACTTTGCCATGTGTCTGATGACTGGGGCATCCATCGCCTTTGTCCTGGGCGGCGAGGAGTATGATTCAGAGACGGCTTATAAAGGAGGAAGAATCGGAGGCTTTCTTGTGGGGCTGGTGACGGTTCTTGAGACCTTTACGATTTTTCTGTCTATTTCTTATGTGAAAGACGCTGATCTTCCCATGCTTACCCTCCTTACCCGTTTAAACGCGAAGCTGGGTTTTGTCATGGCCATCTTGATTTATGGGATGATCTTTAATACTGCGATTTCCCTCTATTATGCTCTTGCCCGCCGGCTGACCGGGAAAAAACCTCAGCTTTTTATTCCGACGATGGGGGCTTTGGTGGGGATTGGCTATGGCCTTTCATTTTTTGGCTTTAAGTCCTTAGTGGCGATCGTCTATCCGATGATTGGCTATGTCGGTTTTATTTTGATCAGCGTGCTTCTGATTGCCTGGATCCAAAGTAAGCAAAAGGTCAAGTGGGAGTGGAAGAGAAGGCAGTCTATTTTTCACCTGATGACCGCCAAGCCCAAGGAGGGAAGCGAACGGGAAAAAAAGAACCAGGAAAATGTTCGCCTGCTTATTGAATCTTCCCCGGTGGATGCGAAGGAGCTTAAAAAAAGTGCGGAAGAAGCGGTTCAGGAATATCAAAAGGCCATGAAAAGCGCCGGTGAAAAAGGGGAAGAAGCGGAAGAGATCGACGAAAAGAGATAAAAAACAACTTTTCTCTTGCCAGATCGCCATTGATATTATATAAATATTTCTGGATGAAAAAAATCGTTAAGTTTGTTAAAATGTTCACGTACGTTGATGAAATTTTTTGAAAGTGAAGTCGGATGCTGATGAGGAAAGGCGGGGTCCGACGGAGATCAGCCATCGGTTTATGATTGAGCAAATCGGTGGAAGTTGGCACCTTTCCGGAAATTGGGCTGGTGGAGAGAAGAAAAGAGGAGTAGAGATGATCGAAATTAAATATGAACCGGAAAACTTGCGCTTTGCGGCCTATGATGGCATTGTCAGCGCAGGAGAATGCTGCTATGAAGTTTTAGATGACGGCGTGTGGAATGCCTATCACACCTATGTGAAAGATTGCTATTCCGGGCAGGGCATTGCCAAAAAGCTTTTTGATGCTTTAGTGGAGCAAGCGAAAGAAGAAAAAGTTAAAGTGATGCCTTCCTGCTCTTATATTCAGCACTGCTTTGATAAAGCGCCGGATCTGGAAAATATGGTCTGCCCCTGTAAGGAAGATGAAGAATAGGGAAAAGATTTCATCCGTTTCGATTAGCCCCCCTTTGAGCTTGACCTCAAAGGGGGGCTTGAATTTTTGTCCGCCCCGAAGATTCATTTTATGGTCCCATAGGTGGAAAGGATTTTTCTTTGGAATGCCTTTTTCTCATCTCTTTTGCCTTATAATGAAAAAGAAGCAACTTTAGTGGATTAATAAAAATAGAGAAGAAATGAATGCAAGGAGGCATGATGAACGTTTTAGTGGCAATTTCGATTTCTCCCTCAGGGGTTGGCGACAAGCTTTCTCCTTACGTTGCCCAGGCTGTTAAAGTCATTGAGGATTCCGGTCTTCCGAATCGGACGAACGCCATGTTCACCGAGATCGAAGGCGAATGGGACGATGTGATGAAGGTGGTAAAAGATGCGGTCATGGTCCTGGCAGAGCAGGGTTACCGCACCGGCCTGGTTTTAAAGGCAGATGTCCGTCCCGGCCATAGCGATACCATGCATAAGAAACTTGATGCTTTAGGCCAGCAGCTGGAAAAGCTCAAAGAAAAAGAATAAGTGTGACTTTTTAGTGAAAACGGCCCCGCAGGCCGCTCTTTTAGCGGCCCGCGGGGCCATGTTTTATCAGATGCCATTTTTGTTCAAGCAAATGATCAAGCGTGAAATAAGCATGAAATGAGTAGACATGGACGCCCTGATTTTTTCTTTTGAAATCATTTTCCCCTTTCTTCTATATATGTTGGCTGGCATGGCCTGCCGAAAGCTTGAGGTGATTGGCCCGGAGGGACCCTCCAAGATCAATCGGCTGGTCTTTCGGCTCTTTTTGCCGGTCAGCCTCTTTCTTTCTACGGCGACGGCCAGCCCTTCTCTTGACCAGGCCCTTTTGACGATCCTTTATGCCCTGGCCTGCCTTTTGGCTACCTTCTTCCTGGCCTGGGCTTTTTACGCGAAAAAGCCCATTCGTCCGGGTCAAAAAGGTGTTATGGTGCAGGATGCGTATCGGTCAAATCTGGCTCTTTTTGGGGTGGCTTTAACCGAAGCCCTTTTACAGGGGAAGGGGACGGGAATCACAGAAGCTGTGATTGGCGTTTTGATCCCTGCCTTTAATCTGATTTCCGTCTTTATTCTTTCATACTATGGAGAAGAGGCGGTAAAGCGGAAGGAACTTTTTTGGAAGATCATAAAGAATCCATTGATTGACGCGATTGCTTTGGGGACCTTGTTCCGCGTCCTGGGCATTCCGATTAAAGGCCCCTTAAAAACAGGGCTGACAAGCCTTGCCCACGTGGCCACTCCCCTTGCCCTCGTTGGCCTGGGAGCGGGATTTTCCTTCCAGCAGACCAAGGTCTTCCGGAAGCTGCTGTATCCGGCTGTTTTCACCCGGCTTCTTTTGGCTCCCGGAATCTTCCTTAGCCTGGCGGCTGCCCTGGGTTTCCATGGAGAACCGATGGTCAGTCTCCTTGCCTTTTTGGCCGGGCCATGCTCGGTCTCTTCATATGCCATGGCCGACGCGATGGGGAAGGAAGGGCCTTTGGCCGGACAAATTCTTCTTTATACTACGGCCCTTTGCTCCTTTACGCTTTTTCTTTTTATCAGCCTCTTAAAAGCCGAAGGATTGATTTAAAGCGAAAAAGAAGAAACTTGGGGGCGAAATCGCTGATGGGTGCGAAAAGGGGGAAAATTAAAAAATTTTCATCTGCGTTCTTTTCTACGATAATGGGCTAAAGTTACCCTGCAGCGAAAGAAAGTCCATGGTAAAATAAAAGACAGGTAAAGAGAGATAAAGAGATAAGAAAAATTCTTTGTTTGTGTTTGCAGGGAATTTGACGTATTATCTTTTTATATATTTTAATCATTGGCAGCAAAAATATAAGATTTCCCTTTTCGCTTGTCGGATGGCATCCGCTTTGGCCCAGCCAGGCTCAGACCTTTTCTGGCAGACTGAAATCGGTAAAAAGGACGATTCATGAATACCAAGACAATTTTTTACATTATTAAGCGCATTTTGCTCGCCCTTGTCACCGTATGGGTGGTGGTTACGATCACCTTCTTCACCATGCACATGATTCCGGGCGGCCCCTTCTTGGCGGAAAAAGCAATTACGAAAGAAGCTCAGGCCCAACTTGAAGCCCAATATGGTCTGGATAAGCCAAAATTTGAACAATATACGACTTATCTAAAGGGCGTGGTTCAAGGAGAGTTTGGTCCGTCGATTAAGCAAAGAGGCCGGATGGTATCCGACATTATCAAAGACGGTATGCGGACTTCCATTAAGCTGGGCGTTACCGCCGCTTTTCTGGCCTTATTGATTGGCGTGCCACTGGGCGCGACCGCGGCAGTAAAAAGAAATCAACCGATTGATAAGGTCATCATGGTCATCACCACCGCGTTCGTCTCTATGCCTTCCTTTATTATGGGCTCTTTGCTCCTTACCTTGCTATGCGTAAAGCTCAAAGTTTTTCCGGCTAACGGTACAACAGCCGCGGGGCTTATTTTGCCAGTGATTACTCTTTCCCTCTATCCGATGGCCTATATAACGCGTTTGATTCGCTCATCAATGCTCGATGAGCTGGATCAGGATTATATCCGTACTGCAAAAGCCAAAGGCGTTTCGGATCATAACATTATTTTCCACCATGCTTTAAAGAATTCTTTAATCCCGGTAATTACGTATTTCGGGCCGATGCTGGCCTACATTGTCACCGGTTCGATTGTTGTCGAAAAAATCTTTGCCGTTCCGGGAATCGGAAGGTCCTTTGTCAATTCCATTACCGGACGGGATTACACTTTAGTGATGGGAACAACGATCGTCCTTGCTAGTTTGATTGTTGTCATGAACCTGATCAGTGATATTCTCTACACCATTGCTGACCCAAGAATTTCTTTAGAGTAGGAGCAAGGATATGGAAAATACAAAAGTTCCCTTTAACTTGCAGGTGGATGTCGATCAGTTTTTACCGGCTTCAGAAGAAGAAAAAGCCTATATGGTCAAGCAGCGCCCTTCGACGACCTTTTTTAAGGATGGGGTCAAGCGCTTGAAAAAGAATAAAGTCGCGTTGGTTTCCTTTTATGTGATTGTCGTTATTGTTATCTCCGCGATTATCCTGCCTTTCTTCTGGCCTTATTCTTATGAGCAGCAGCTGGGCATTTCACCTGGCCGTCCGGTTGATCCGACCTATTCCAACTTAAAACCCTTTGAATATGGATCAACGGAAAAGACAAAAAAAGCAAACGGAGAAAGCGTCTTTCCCCATGTCTTTGGAACCGACTCACAGGGCCGGGACTATTTTATCCGTGTCACCTATGGAACCCGAATTTCACTTGCCGTCGGCTTCTTCGCTTCCCTGATTGTTCTTGTCATCGGACTGGTCGTGGGATCGGTCGCCGGGTACTTTGGCGGGAAAGTGGACCTGGTGATCATGCGCATTGTCGATATTATTTACTCCCTGCCGGACATGGTCATGGTCATTTTGCTGGCTTCTGTTTTCAAAGCCGTCTTTGGCAACCAGCTGGAGGGAACCGTCCTCGCGAAAATCGGTTCCAATATTCTTTCCTTATTCATTATTTTCGCCCTTCTTTATTGGGCCTCCATGGCTCGGTTAATTCGAGGCCAGATCCTCTCCCTTCGGGAACAGGAATATGTCTTAGCGGCGGAATCGATGGATGCCCGCCCCGGCTGGATCATTCGCAAGCACCTCCTGCCGAACTGCATTTCCGTCATTATTATTTCCACCGCCCTTCAGATCCCCAGTGCGATTTTCACCGAGTCCTATTTGAGCTTCCTGGGTCTTGGCGTAAATGCCCCCATGCCCTCTCTAGGCTCTCTGGCCAGTGACGCCCTGGACGGTTTGAGTTCCTATGCGTATCGGATGGTCATCCCGGCTATGGTCATCTCATTGATCGTTCTTTCGTTAAACCTTTTCGGCGATGGCCTGCGTGATGCCTTCGATCCGAAACTCAACAATTAAGGAGGAAAACGATGACCTTACTTGAAGTCAATGATTTACATACCTCCTTCTTTACCGACGCCGGAGAAGTAAAGGCGGTAAATGGCGTATCCTTTAAACTGGATCATGGAAAAGCGCTTGGGATTGTCGGCGAATCGGGATCGGGAAAATCCGTAACCGCCTATTCGATCCTTCAGATTCTGGCCCCGGGCGGAAAGATCGTCTCCGGATCCATCAAGCTGGAGGGTAAGGAGCTCATTGGGGCGGGCGAAGAGGTCATGAAAGACATTCGGGGAAATAAGATTTCCATTATTTTCCAGGATCCGATGACCTCCCTGAACCCAACCTACACCATTGGCCATCAGCTGATTGAGGCGATTCTTCTTCACACCGACCGAAATAAGGCACAGGCCTTTGACCGGGCAGTGGAAATGCTTAGGCTGGTTAATATGAATGAACCGGAAAAAAGGATGAACCAGTATCCCTTTGAGTTTTCCGGTGGGATGAGACAGCGTGTCATGATTGCCATGGCCCTGGCCTGTGAACCGGATATCCTGATTGCGGACGAGCCAACGACTGCTTTGGATGTGACGATCCAGGCGCAGATCCTAGAACTAATGAAAGATCTGCAGGAAAAACTGGGGATGGCTATTATCATGATCACCCATGACTTGGGGGTCGTCGCCCAAATGTGTGACGAGATTGTCGTCATGTATGCGGGCGCCTACTGTGAACGCGGGACCGCGGAAGAAATCTTTTATAATCCCCGTCATGAATACACACGGGGCCTGCTCCGGTCGATTCCTACCATGGATACCAAAGGGCAAAAGCTTCATCCGATTACGGGAACGCCTATTGACCTTTTGAATATGCCCAAGGGCTGCGCATTTGCTCCCCGGTGCGAGAACGCGATGAAAATCTGCATCCATGAAAAGCCAACAACGATGAAAATCAATGAAAACCACCGGGCCTCCTGCTGGGTGAACGTAAAAGAAGGCGTCATGAGCGAAAGCGCAAGGCCTTCGGAAAAGCCCGATCAAAAGACGGATTCCAGAGAAAAGGAGATGCAATAATGATCGAAGAAATCAAGGAAATGAACCATCCTTCCCAGACTCCTTTACTCCAGGTAAAGCACTTAAAAAAATACTTTGATATCAATGTCGGACCCATGAAAACCAAGCCCCTAAAGGCGGTCGATGACGTTTCTTTTGACATTAAACCGGGACAAACCCTTGGACTGGTTGGCGAGTCTGGCTGTGGGAAAACGACCTGCGGAAGAACGATCCTTCATCTTTATCAACCGACTTCCGGAGAGATCATCTTTAGGGGAAAGGCCGTGAAAACGAGTCAAGATGTCAAAGACTTCCGAAGCCAGGCATCCATCGTCTTTCAGGATCCCTATTCCTCCCTGGATCCCCGCATGACGGTTGCCGATATTATCGGCGAACCGCTGGACATTGCCCACCGGTTTAACAGCAAAGCGGAAAGACGGGATCGAATTTTGGAATTAATGGACCGGGTGGGCTTAAACTCAGAGCACGCGGCCCGTTATGCTCATGAATTTTCCGGCGGTCAGCGCCAGCGGATCGGCATCGCAAGATCCCTTGCCATGGACCCCGCCTTTATCGTTTGCGACGAGCCGGTAAGCGCCCTGGACGTTTCCATTCAGGCCCAGGTGCTCAATATGTTTGTCGAATTACAAGCGCAATTGGGTTTAACCTATCTTTTTATCGCCCATGACCTTTTGGTTGTCCGTCATGTCAGCGACCGGATCGCGGTGATGTATTTAGGGCGGCTGATTGAAATCGGATCGGCGGAGGGGAACACTGATCATCCCCTCCATCCCTATACCAAATCGCTGATTTCAGCCGTTCCCATCCCC
>CABTZP010000004.1 GCA_902489375.1 uncultured Tissierellia bacterium
CGTCCTCGGGGCCGGCGGGGGGACGGCTAAAACCGCCTTGCCTTCGGCAAGGCCTAGTTTCGCAAGGAGCCCGCCTTCGGCGGGCAGCTAAAACTGCTTTGCCGGAGGCAAAGCCTAGTTTCAGAAGGTGCCGCCCGTGGGCGGCGTTTTCTCGGCTCGGCCGCTCTCCGGGGCCTCGCCGGGCGCTTTGCCTTACCAATCCCGTCCCGGCTGGCCGGGACACCTTATCTTATCTTCCCTTCGCTCGCCGGTCTCTTTTTTCGCCGCCTAGGCGGCGGCCAATGCCCTTCGCCCACCATTTTACCTCGCGCCCAAGTCGCTTCCGCCTCGCTGCCCATACGTCGCTCCAAAAAGCCCGCACCGGTGGTGCGGGCTTCGCTGTTCGCATAAAAATGAGATAGACATTGTTTTACAGTTCGCTACGATAAGCGGCTCGGCATTGGCTCTTTTCGCCGCCCCGGCGGCGACAAATCCCTCGAATTGCCGCATCAAACTTCGCTTGAGAGATTCCCTTCCCGCCGGAGGCGGCTTATGACTTAAATCCTAAATTTTACCCCTGCGCGCTAAACCGCCTTCTTTCCGCCGCCCCAGCGGCGTCAAATCCCCTCGCCTTGAACTGCACTCTCGGCTGGCGAGCCTCCTTATTTTTTCTCGCCCGCTAGTCTCTCTACTACCCCCGTCTCGGTTCGTAGGAAAACCCCCTTTCCATGGCCCGAAAGGGCGGCCCGACCTGGCCATTGTCAAGCAAAAGGAGGTAAAATAAGATCATGAAATGAATCAAAATTAGATGCATAAAAAAGGAGGATTTTATGAGAAAAACGGCCCCGCGATTTCTTTCTTCATTATTCGTTGGCCTGCTCTTATCCTGGGGACTTCTCGCCCTCAGCCTTTTTCTTGTCCTCGCCCAGACCTGGCTCTACCCCTACTTTTCCAAAGAACGCATAAACACCGCCGGCCTCAGGGAAGAAGTCATCCAGGAAAATTACCGGACCCTCATCGCCTACAACCTTAATCCGAAAGGAGAGCCGCTGACCTTCCAGGGCCTGGGGATGTCGGAAAAGGGGCGGATCCATTTTGCCGAAGTCAAAGATCTTTTCCAGGCCATCCTCTGGACAGGCGGAGCAGCCCTGGCCATGGCCATGATCATGGGAAAGAGGATGATCCGCGTAAACCAGAAGCCAGACTTCCTCCTTTACGCCTGCCGGGTTTCCATCGGGCTTCCCCTGGCGATCGGCCTGATGATGGCCATTGATTTTGATCAGGTCTTTGTGCGCTTTCACCAGCTCTTTTTTCATAATGATTATTGGCTATTCCAGCCGGAAACCGATCCCATTATTAACTACCTGCCCGAATCCTTTTTCCTTCTCATGGCCCTTGCGATTTTAGGGCTATGGCTTTTTTCTGTCCTTCTTTTGCGTTTTCTTCTCTATCCCCGTTTGTGCAAAAGAGAGAAGAGGGGAGAGAGCTAGGCGTCTCGCTGGCGGCTCATGCCCTTTGATCTACATTTCAACCTCCGCTTAGCGATCATCATTCATTGGTCGGAAGAAGGAAGGACCAGAATTTCCTCCGCCAGAAAAACCTGGGAAGGGAGATAGAAAAACCAGATTAATTTACTGGATAGTTCAGCCAGAGTCCCTGGGGGGAGAAGATTGGCCGCTCCCACTGAGAGGTCGCAAAAAAGAAAAAAGAGATAGGCCTGGCGTAGCCTTTTGTTTTTAGAAGAAAAGGCGTCGCAGGTATTGAGGAGGAGGAAAAACCCGTAGACCAGGCCCATGGCCATAAGAGAGGGAAAAAAGGCCCTCATCGAAAAATAGAGGGCCGGGGCAAGGAGGGCCGCCCAGAGGGGGAATTGTTTTCCCTCTACTTTTTTTCGCTGGGCAAAGCGCAGAAAGTGGACCAGGACAAAAAGAGTGACCCCTTCGAAATAGCGGGGGGTGAAAAGGAGAAGAAAGTCAGTGAGGATGGTCAGGGCGGCGGCCAGTTTCCAGAGAAGGGCGTCCTTTTTCCCCCAGAGCGCCTGAGCGATGAAAAGAAGGACAATGGAAAGGAGTTTGGCCAGGGAGGAAAAGGTCCCGAAAAAGAAAGGGGGAGAGGGGGTAAAATCCAGGATGAGGAAAAGGAGGAAGTCCCAGCGCAGGAAAAGACGCAGGGCTTTCCAGCCCGGCTTGTTCTCGATGGGTCGATTGATTTTTTCGGTCATGTGTACCTCCGGGGCATATCCCCTTTGCCTTTTTCCTTTGGCATTCTTTTTTTCGATCGGAACCATTAAAGGTTATAATAAAAGGGCCACTTTAGCAATTTAACATGGCAAGGTAAAGTAATGAAAATCCATGGAAATGAATTTCAATTAGAATTTTTCAGCAAAGCCTTGTTTGCTTATCGCAAAAAACAAGAAAATCCATAAAGAATACGAAAGGAGAGAACAAACATGGGCACGCACTTATCGCAAGAAACCAATTCCGATACGGACCTGCTCTTCCAGGTGATCGCGGACCTTACGACGGCGGAAGAAGCCCGCAATTTCTTCGAAGACCTTTGCACAATCAAGGAAATCCGGGATATGGGCCAGAGGCTCCAGGCGGCGATTTTATTGGACAAGGGCTACTCTTACCAGGATGTGACCGAAGCGGTGGGCATCTCGTCGGCGACGATCAGCCGGGTCAGCAAGAGTCTTTATTATGGGGCCGGGGGCTATCGGGCGGTTATAGACAAGCTTCAAGCCGAAAAGTAAGAAAAATGGCCGGAAAAAAAGACGCTCAGAAGGATAGGGGGCCAGAAAAAAGACCGGCGAAAGGGGGAGGGGAGAAGGGATTTTCCTTTACTCTTTGCGGGCGGCTTTATATAATAAATCCGTCTTTGATTTCAATAAACAGACGGAGGTCGTTAGATGAAAACAGTCAGGCGCAAAAAGCTGATGAATAGATTAGAAAGCAACCCGCCGCTCTTTTTCTTAACGGCTTATCTTCTTACGATCATCGCAGGCGGGCTTCTGCTTTCGACACCGATTGCCTTCCAAAACGGGCGGCCGCCCTCTTTCATTGATCCCTTTTTCCTGGCCACCTCAGCCGTCTGCGTGACGGGCCTCTCCCCGGTGGTGACCTGTCAGCAATGGTCCCTGTTCGGTCAAATCATGATCGTTTGCCTGATTCAGCTGGGCGGACTCGGAATCATGACAACGGTAGGGGCCTTTGGCCTGGCCATGGATGCGCATTTCGGCATGAATTCCCGCCTGCTGATCAAGGAAGAAAAGGGGTCGGCCTCTCTGGACGGGATGATCCGGCTGACCCAGTTTATCCTGGCCATGACCTTTGGAATTGAACTGATCGGGGTGGTCCTGCTTGGGATCTATTTTGTCCCCCGGCTGGGCTTTGCCAGGGGCCTTTGGACTTCGATTTTTCATTCCATTTCCGCCTTTTGCAATGCCGGATTTGACATTTTATCGGATACCAGCCTCATGCCCTATAATCAGAACGCCTGGCTACTCCTTGTCCTTTCTTTCTTGATTATTACCGGAGGCTTGGGCTACGTCGTTTTTAGCAACCTCCTTGATCTGCATAGCCACCGGCGGCTGAGCCTTCACACCCGCATTGTCCTCTCCCTTACGGCGATTCTTCTGCTTTCAGGGACGCTTTTGATCTTTCTTTCCGAATATGATAATCCCCTAACCCTGGGGCCTATGCCCTTGGGGAAGAAGTGGCTCAACGCCTTTTTCCAATCGGTGACGACCCGGACCTGCGGCTTTTCTTCCATTGATCAGAGTAAACTTCGGGGGGCTGCCTATGCCAATACCCTCACCCTGATGTTTATCGGCGGGGCGCCGGCCTCTCCGGCCGGGGGCGTCAAGCTGACGACCATCGCCGCCGTTTTCCTCGGGGCGATCGCGGAGATTCGCCCGTCCGGCGAAGCTCCGATTTTCCACCGCAATGTGGCCTCCGCGGCCATTCGAAAGGCCTTTGTCATTTTCTTTGTCGCCTTGGTCTGGTGTCTTCTGATGACCTATCTTCTCACGTTGACGGAACCGGCGGCGGACATCAAAGACCTCTTCTTTGAGACGATTTCCGCTTTTGGCACGGTGGGTCTAAGCCGAAACCTCACCCCGGTTTTGTCGGGTCCGGGTAAGATTTTCATGATGATGACCATGCTTTTTGGAAAGCTTGGCCCCATGGCCATCCTCTATATTCTATTGCCCAGGGATGTGAAAAAGAAAAATCACCTGGCCGAGGAAAATATTCTCGTCGGCTAAGCTGGCCATGGCCCGGGGTTTGATCAGTCCGTTTTTGGAAAAAAGAGCGAATAAAGACGTAGCCTGGAGATCACGGTTTACAGATGAAGGCGTGAAGATCAGGGTTTGAAGAAAGAAGGAGTTCATGGGAAGAAAGAAAAGGTCCTTTGCCATCATCGGCGCCGGCCGCTTTGGATCAGCGGTTGCAACTTCTTTGGTCAATATGGACCAGCAGGTTTTAGTTGTCGATAAAAATGCCGACAAGGTCGATGCCCTGGCGCCGATCGTTACGTATGCGGTCCGGGCGGACGTGTCCGTGGACGGGGGGCTTGACGGGATTGGCCTTCATTCCTGTGATGTTGCCATTATCGCGATTTCGGGAAATTTCGAGGCATCCGTTCTGGCGACGAGCATTTGCAAGGAAAAGAAGATTCCTCAGATTATTTGCAAGGCGCAAAATGAACGGCATTCGAAAATTCTCCGCTCGGTCGGCGCCACGTCCGTGATCCTTCCGGAAAGGGACATGGGCATCCGTGTGGCCAATAAGCTCGTCAACAACAAGCTTTTTGAGTTCATTGAACTTTCCAAGGACTATTACATTGCCGAGATTAATGTCCCGAAGACCTGGATCGGGAAGTCCCTGGCGGAGCTGGACATCCGAAAAAATTACGGGGTCAGCATCATTGGCATTAACAACGCGGACTTTGTCTCCATTAACCCGACTCCAGAGGACGCCTTTCGGTCCGGTGACCATATTTTTGTGTTAGGGACAAACGAAGCCATTGAGGTCATTCGGATGATTAATGAAGAAATCGCCGCGCACACGGATCGGTCCCATATCGAATAAAAACCTGGGTTTTAAAGGCTTTACTGTCCTGGGCCTGGTCCATACCCATTATTTTCTCCTGGGGATGATCCTTTTTCTGATCCTGCTTCTTCAGGTGAAAAAAAGCGTGAACGAGAAAGACCAACATCAGTAAAATGAATGGGTTAAAGAAATTCTAAAAAATATTATTTAAAACATTGTTAAAAGAAAGAAGGGGAAAGATGGCCATTTTCGATTGTCGTTTTCGGTCTGAACGGATGGGAAGGGATATGCGTTTTATGATGGTGGTTCCGCATGAAGGCTCAGCTTATACGCTCCCGAATCTTCGTCCGAAGCTGGTTTTTGGCCTTCATGGGATTGGCGGGGATTACCAGCAGCTGAGCGCGAAGCTTCCGCTGGAGCTGATCGCCAACACCTACAGGCTCACCTTTGTCCTTTTTCAGGGGGACCGGTCCTTCTATCTCAATGGCTTTTATCCCTACGAGGATTACCTCCTGCAGGATCTTATTCCATATCTGGAAGCTCATTTTCAGCTGCCGGAACGAAAGGATTGGATGATCATGGGGATTTCCATGGGGGGTTATGGGGCCATGTCCCTGATTTCCAAGCGTCCCGATCTTTTCCATAGAGCCTGCTGCCTGTCTCCCTGCCTAGACGCGAAGCAAATCATCGCCATGGCCAGGGTAGGAAAGAATCGCGTAGGCCAGGAGGACCTTCTTTTTACGCAAGGCTTTATGACCAGCGAAACCAGTGACCCGGCCCTCTTTTCCTTTTCGAAGTCGTCGGAAATTCTGATCGCCTGTGGGACGGAGGATCCCTTCTATCCGGGCTGCCTTGCTTACGAAAAGAGCCTGACCGAAAAAGGAATTCCGGTTCAGACTCTTTTTGAGAAGGGTGGCCATGACTGGTTTTTCTGGAATAAGACGATTTTCCGGGTCGGCGGCTTTCTCCAGGGCCTGCCGATGAAAGACTTGCCTAACCCTCCTCATGAAATTGATGTGGGCATCTAAGTTTCGATGCCCTCGCCCCGGCGGCAGGACTGCTTTTATTCTTCTTCCACCGGCACCAGTTCGAATCGGTTGACATCGAAAAGGCCGAAGTCGGTGAGTTTTAGTTCGGGAATCACCGCCAGCGACATAAACGAAAGGGTCATGACGGGGTCAATCGCCGACGATACGCCCAGCTTTTCGTGGGCCGCTTTTTGGAGGTCAGCGAGCCGGGTGCTGACAAAATCCGCATCTTGATCCGACATCAGTCCGCCGATGGGAAGGGGCAGGCGGGCGAGGACCTTCCCATCTAAAACGAGGACAATGCCGCCCTCTTGCCCAGCCAGCTCAAGAACCGCCATGGCCATCTCTTCGGGATCCTTCCCGCAGCAGATGATGTTATGAGAATCGTGGGCAATGGAGATGGCGATGGCCCCTCTTTTCAGCCCATATTTTTCCAGAAAGCCCAGACCAATGTTTCCCGTTCCCTGATGGCGCTCAATTACGGCCAGTCGGCTGACTTCCGGCTCCCCGCTGAGAATCGCATCGCCACTTTCATCCAGAGGAAGCTCAATCAGGTTCTTTTTGGTCAGAACGCCGCCCGGAAGCACCTGAATAGCTTTGACCCTGCCGGTTTTCAAATGAAATTTCAGCCGGTCCGCCGAAAAGTCCTGAAGGTGAAAACTGTTCGAAACCGATTTAGCGTCCGCTCGTTCGACCTTCGGAAGATAGACGCCTTCTTTGGCCACGAGTTTTCCGTCAATGTATACTTCGAAGGGAAGGAAGCTCTTCAGATCTCTGACTAAGACAAAGTCCGCCGCCCGACCGGGAAAGAGGCCGCCGCGATCATTTAGCCCAAAAGCTTCAGCGGTATTTAAGCTGGCCATGGCCACGGCCATCAGAGGATCAAGGCCCATGGAAACCGCAAGCCGCAGATGCTCATTGAGATGGCCTTTTTCCCGGAGGGTCCGGGCCTGACGGTCATCCGAGCAGAAGAGGCACCGATGGTAATTTTTTTCATTGACTCCGGGAAGAAGCTTTTCCAGGTCATGACAGGAGGATCCCTGGCGAATCATTACCCGCATCCCGCATTTTAACCGCTGGTCCATTTCTTCCAGGCTGGAGCATTCATGATCAGCCAGGATCCCGGCGGAAGCGTAGGCGTTCAGTTCCTTTCCCAAAAGTCCCGGAGCATGGCCATCGATCAGCTTATGAGCGGATTTCGCGGCCATGATCTTTTCCATCACGTCTGGATCCGAATAAAGGACCCCCGGAAAATTCATCAGCTCGGCAAGGCCGAGGAGTTCATCTTCCTTTAACGGGCCGGCGAGGTCTTTAGCAGAAAGCTTAGCTCCGGCGGTTTCATAGGCCGTCGAGGGTACGCAGGAGGGAATCAGATACTCAATTTTCAGGGGGGTTTTGGCCGCCGCCTCCTGCATATACTTCAGCCCTTTGAGACCGGCGACGTTGACAATTTCATGAGGGTCCGCGATTACGGTCGTTGTCCCCCAGGGAACGACCGCCTGGGCGAAGGCTTCGGGACTTAAGTAGGAGGATTCGATATGAATATGGGCATCCATGAGGCCCGGAAGGATATAGGCTCCCTCCGCGTCAAGTACTTTTTCTCCCTCATAATCCGGGCCGATGCCGGCGATCCGGCGCCCGCAAACGGCCAGGTCTTCCTCCCGGATCGCGCCTGATCCCACGTCCAGAATTTTTCCGTTTTTTATGACCAGGTCTGCTTTTCGCTCCCCGCGGGCGGTGAGAATAAGCTGGGTGAGTTCTTCTTTTGTCATCAATAGGCTGCCTTTCCATGGCCATGCCAAAATCTAGGATGGACGTGGCCAAAATCACGCGAGATTCTACGAGATCGTTTTTGATTTGTCCTATATTTTGTTTATTTATACGATATAGGGCTATATATCTACAGTAAGCGGAAAAAGAAGAAGGAACAAGACCTTTTATCATTTTTTCGCCGTTCATTTCCCAATAAAATCTTTTTCCGAAGCTGAGAATAAATTTATTCTTCATGGCCATATTTTTATTCTATTATGGTAGAGGAAAGATTTTTGTCCCAATCCGGTCTGAACCGGATGAAGCAATAAGGAGGAGTAAGATGACCAGTTTAAAAGGAACCGAGACCGCTAAGAATTTAATGAAGGCTTTTGCCGGTGAATCCCAGGCGAGAAATCGCTACACCTTCGCCGCGGAAAAGGCAAAAGAAGAAGGATACGGCTATATCGCCTTAGTTTTTGAAGATACCGCTTCAAACGAAAAAGTTCATGCTGAGGAATGGATGGAATTTTTAGCGGAGGAATTTGATCTCGCTGAAGGCATTGGCATTGAAGGAGAATTCCCCGTTGTCTTAGGCGACACCAAAGAGAATTTAAAGGGTGCGGCAGCCGGCGAACATGAGGAATGGACCGAAATGTATCCCGAGATGGCCGAAGTCGCGGAAAAAGAAGGCTTTAAGAAGATCGCCGCTAAATTCCGCCTGGTCGCTGAAGTCGAGAAATTCCATGAAGAGCGCTACAATAAGCTTTATGACGCCTTTGTAGATGGGTCGCTTTTCAAGAGAGAGAAGGAAGTCTTCTGGAGATGCCGCAACTGCGGATGCATTATCAAAGCCAAAGAAGCGCCGAAGAAGTGCCCGATTTGCGAAGAACCTCAGGGCTATTTCGAAAAGATCGTTTGCTAAGAGACGCGTATGGCGATTTTTGAAAAATATCATTGCCGCCGGGACGATGCCGCCGTCATGGTCGTTGATGTCCAGGGCGTGCTTTTAGGAATCCAGCAAAACCAAGAAAAGACGGTAAAAAACATCTCGATTCTTCTGGAAGCGGCCAAAGCCTATGAGATGCCCGCGCTTTATACCGAGCAGTATCCCAAGGCCATGGGTCCGACGGTCGAACCTCTGCTCAGCCTTTTAAAGGAATGCCATGCCGCCTACGATTCCAAGACGGTATTTAATGGGATGACCGATAAAATGATCCGCGCTCTGGGGGAGACGGGGAGAAAGCAGGTCATTTTGATGGGGATGGAAACCCAGGCCTGTGTCTTCGCGACCTGCCGGGCCCTTCTCGAACATGGATATGATGTGATCGTGCCCAAGGATTGTGTCACTTCTCGTTTCGCTGAAAACTGGGAAAATGCTCTCGATGTTTTGCGGGAAATGGGCGCGGTGATCATGAACATGGAAATGGTCCTTTTGGACCTCATTGGCGATGCCAAAGATCCGCAGTTCAGGAGCCTTCAAAAGCTGATTATGTAGAAGAGGCGGCTTTAGCAGGGAAGCAGTTTAAGAAGAAACCGGTTTATACCGGAAAGCAGTTTAAGCCGAAAACTGGTTTTAGGCGGAAAGCGTTTTAAGCTGGGGCGGGGTTTTGCCAGCTGAGCTGATGATTGCCCTTGACCAGTCTCCCACGGTCTGGCTAACCTGGCGATTTCTATTAACCAGCCCCGCTACAGGTGGCTGACCAGAGCCAGGGGCCAGAGCAGAAGTGCATCGGCCGATCCCTAGGCGGGAGCAATCAGCGCATAAAAAAAGAAGCCGAATGTTCGGCTTCTTTTTTTATGCAGCAGGGGGCTTAGGCCAGCCGAGCAGGGTCAAAAGGAGCCCGCCGGTCCGCTTCTCCGCCGGAGGCGGCCAACGCCCTTAGATCCGCCGCCCGCGGCGGCACCGTCCGTCCAGCGGACGGGATACCTTATCCCCGCCCCAAAACAAAAGCGAAAAAATCGGTTGCCAAAGAATAAAAATCATGTTAGCGTGTAATCAGTACTTGTGGGAGGATGGAAATTTATGGGTGAGACCATAACAATCCAAAGTATTCAGTGGGAGCTGATTGTCTGCGGGCTCGGCCTTTTCCTTTTTGGCATCAAGCTGATGGGGGATAACCTCACTAATTTTGCCGGGACCAAGATCCGTGGATATATTGAGAAATATACTTCCACTCCCTTGCGGGCGATTTTCGTGGGGCTAGTTTTAACCGGCCTTATTCAGTCATCCTCAGCGACGACCGTCATCGCCATTTCCCTGGTAAGGGCTGATTTAATGACCCTCCAGCAGGCCATCGGCATAACCCTCGGCGCCAATATCGGAACGACGGTAACCTCCGTCTTGATCGGTATTGATCTGGGTTATTTTTCTTACTATCTTCTCTTGATCGGTGTCATCCTGATCATGTTCGCCCGGCGAAAAAGACTCATTTATTTGGGCAATATCATCGCCGGTTTTTCTCTGCTTTTTATCGGTTTGAATCTGATGGGGGAGGCCCTAAAACAGCTTCAGTATGTTGAAGGCTTTACCGAGCTGATCGTGAAAATGGGCAAACACCCCGGCATCTCGGTCCTCATCGGCGCTGCCTTAACCGGCGTGATCCAGTCTTCGTCTGCCTTTGTCGGTATTGTCCAGAAGCTTTATGACGCGGGCGCGCTGACGCTCTTACCGGCGATCGGGATGGTCTTCGGCGCCAACATCGGGACGACGGTGACGGCGATCTTAGCCTCTATCGGGGGAAGCGTTTCGGCAAAACGAACCGCCCTCTTCCACCTTTTCTTCAATGTGATTACCTCGTTGATCTTTTTGATCTTCATTCATCCCTATGCCGCATTTGTCAGCTGGGGGGCGGAAAAATTTCAGCTTAACCCCATGATGACCATCGCCCTGGCGCACTTGGTCTTTAACTTCGCCGGCGTCTTCATCTTTGCTCCGCTGACCAAGTGGGCGGCAGTGGCCCTGCGAAAGCTGATTCCGGGGAAGGAAGTCAACTACTATGAGCTGGCCCAGCTCCACCTGGACGATTCCGTTACCCAGGGCTTCCCGGCTCAGGCCCTCCAGCAGGCTCATTCGGCGATCGAGCAGATCGCGGAGCTGGTCTTCCGCAGCCTTCTTTCGGCAGAGCGCTATTATCGGACACGGGATCACGAGTTTTACGAACGAATCGAAAAGTTTGAAGGGATTATTAATTCCTGTGACCGGGAGATCAATTCCTTCCTTCTTAAGATTACAAAGGATCAGCTTTCCACCGATCAGTCCTCGGAGTATTCCATTAATGTTGCCGTGGAGAGAAAATTTGAGCGGATTGGCGATGCCGTGGCCAACATTGGCACTTATCTGAGCGAGGCCTATGAGGAAAAAGCCTCGTTTACCAAGGTGGACGCGGTCGGACTCGATGATATGTTTGCCCTCCTTACGGAAATCTATTCCTGCGCCCTTCAGATTTACAAGACCAGGGATGCGAAATTCTATGATCGGGTCCAAAAGGACCAGGACAAAATCAATGAGCTGGAAAATAAAATCCGCCAGGAGCACTTTATTCGGATTATGGAAAGCAACGCGCCCTCCACCCCGGCTGATCGGGCCTTCGATGATATCATCATTCAGATGGAGCTGATTGGCAGCCTTTGCTTCGACATTGCCCGGTTAACGATTAATCCCTCGGAGCTTCATCCCGAGGATTCGACGCCTTCCCATGAATTTTTCCGGAACAATTTCCT
This sequence comes from uncultured Tissierellia bacterium, assembly GCA_902489375.1. GTDB lineage: Bacteria > Bacillota > Clostridia > Tissierellales > Peptoniphilaceae > CABTZP01. The sequence continues at coordinate 11,531 of CABTZP010000004.1, forward strand.
GGATGATGAAGGAAATTTCTTAACTGGCGGACAAAGACAGCTCAGTCAAATGTCGAAAAAAACCCTTCCTCCCGCGTAAGGGGGGATTTTTTTTCGGCTGACAAAAGGCGAACCCCAGGCGATTTTGTATCGTGAACCTGAATAAGGAAATGAAGATGAAATATTATGGTGATGTCTACCGGCCCCCTTCGGAGGCTCGGTCTTTGATCATTCAGTGTACCCTCGGCTGCTCTAAGAATACCTGCCTTTTTTGTTCCATGTATAAGGCGGAAGACTTTGTGATGAGAAAGCAGGAGGAGATTTTATCGGATCTTCAGGAAGGGGCCCGTCTTTTTCCCGGGACCCGCCGCATTTTTTTAGCTGACGGGGACGCCCTGGTTATGCCGACGCCCCGGCTTTTAGAGATCATCCATTCCAGTCGGGCACTTTTTCCCGCTTTTGAGCGGGCATCTTCCTACGCCACGGTAAAAGATATTCTCCAAAAAACCGATGAGGACCTTCTCGCCCTCCGAAAGGCCGGCCTTACGCTGGTCTATATCGGCCTGGAATCCGGATCAGATGAAATTTTACGGGCCATGGACAAGGACCAGACCCAGGAAGAATTTGTGGAGGCCATGGAAAAGGTCAAAAAGGCGGGAATGAAAAGCTCCGTGACCCTGATTTTCGGCCTGGGAGGCCGGGAAAAATCCGACCTTCATATCCGGGAATCGGCCCGGGCCATTTCCCGGACCCGCCCCGACTACCTTTCCTTTTTAAGTCTTCAGCTCTCCCCCCGAGCGCCCCTTTTTGACCAGGTGAGAAAGGGAGATTTCATCCTTCTGTCCGATGAAGAAGAGATGGGGGAGATGAGGCGCTTTATTGAGCAAACCGACAGTCCCGGGACGGTTTTTCGCTCAAACCACGCCTCCAACCCTGTGGCCATCGCGGGGACCTTGAACGAGGACCGGGAGAAGATGCTCGAAGCGATTAACCGGGCGGTTGAAAAAAAGGCTTACCGGCCGATGAGCTGGCGGGGACTATAAAATAGGCGGGGGTTTTGACAAGAAACCGGGATTGGCGATATACTTCAATTGTTCGTATTTTGTTTTTAATGCATGAAAACGCTTTCTTTTTAGGCTTGCATGCAAGGCCCGTATGATTTTTCATGGGCGAATCAAATCGTTTTATTTTGTTAGGAATGTAGGAAAATGTAGAGGAGGAAGAAATTGTCCAAGAAAGTTTTTAAATCCATGGATGCCAATGAGGCTGCCGCTTATGTCTCATACGCGTTCACTGAGGTAGCGACCATCTACCCCATTACCCCTTCTTCTCCCATGGCGGCTGTCGTTGATACCTGGGCAGCGAATGGGAAGAAGAATATTTTTGATCAGACGGTTCGTCTGGTGGAAATGCAGGCTGAGCTTGGCGCCGCGGGCGCTTTGCACGGATCTCTTGAAGCCGGCGCTCTGACAACGACCTATACCGCATCCCAGGGCCTGGCGCTGATGATCCCCACGATGTACAGAACTGCCGGTTCTCTTTATCCGGGCGTTATGCACGTTGCCGCCCGTGCTTTAGGTTCTCAGACCCTTTCCATCTACGGCGATCAGTCCGACGTTATGGCCTGTCGCCAGTCCGGTTGGGCGATGCTCTGCTCCGCCAATGTTCAGGAAGCGATGAACCTCGGCGCGGTGGCCCATCTCTCCGCGATTGAAGCTTCGGTTCCTTTCATGCACTTCTTCGATGGTTTCCGGACTTCCCACGAAATTCAGAAGATCGAAGTCATGGACTATGAAGATCTTAAAGACATGATCAACATGGATGCTGTCCGGGCCTTCAAGGCCAACGCGATGAATCCGGAAAATCCAAAGCAAAGAGGAATCGTTCAGAACCCCGATACCTTCTTCCAGTCCAGAGAATCAGCGAACCCCTTCTACGATGCGATTCCCCATATCGTCGAAAAGTACATGAATAAGATCAATGAGCTCAAAGGCACCGATTATAAGCTCTTTAATTACTATGGCGCGGAAGACGCGGATTACGTCATCGTGGCTATGGGCTCGGTCGCGGGCCTGATCAAAGATACGGTCGACGAATTAAACGCCAGAGGAGAGAAGACGGGCTTTTTGGAAGTCCATCTCTATCGTCCCTTCGCTCAGGATTATTTCCTCAACGCTATGCCCAGAACCGTCAAAGCCATCGCCGCCCTTGACCGGACAAAGGAACCGGGCGCGAGAGAGCCTCTGTACCTGGATGTCTGCGGGGCCTACATCAACGCCTCAAACCATCCCGCCATTATCGGCGGCCGCTACGGCTTATCCTGCAAGGACGTTGACCACGCGCAGATCAAGGCCGTCTTTGACAACCTGAAACGGGCGGAGCCAAAGGATGCCTTCACGGTCGGCATTGTGGACGATGTGACCTATCATTCCATCCCCGTGGACAAGTCTTTTGTCATCAACAACCCCAAGATCATCTCCTGCAAGTTCTGGGGTCTGGGCGGAGACGGCACCGTCGGCGCCAACAAAAACTCCATCAAGATTATCGGCGACAACACCGATATGTTCGTTCAGGCCTACTTTGAATATGACGCGAAGAAGACCGGCGGCATCACCAAATCCAACCTTCGTTTCGGCCATACCCCCATCCGCAATTCCAATGTCATTAAAAACGGGGAATTTATCGCCTGCCATAATGAATCGTATATGACCCGCTATGACGTTATCCAGGATACCAAACCGGGCGGGGTCTTCCTGCTCAATACCACCTGGTCCGATGAAGAACTGGAAAAGAACCTGCCGAACAAGGTGAAAAAGTATGCCGCGGATAATAACATTCAGTTCTACACCATCAACGCCGTTGACCTGGCTGAACAGCTGGGCTTAGGCCGCAGAACCAACACCATCCTCCAGTCGGCTTTCTTCAAATTGGCGAACATTATCCCCATGGAAGAAGCGGAAAGACTGATGAAGGAATTCGCTAAGAAATCCTATGGACACAAGGGCGATGAGGTCGTCAACATGAACTTCAAGGCCATCGAGTCCGGTTACAAGAATATCCATAAGGTCGAAATTCCCGCTGAATGGGCGGATCTGAAGGTCGAAGAAGAACAGGTCGATCCCAGCCTGCCCGAATTCGTCAGGAGAATCATGCTTCCGATCAATAATCTTCGCGGCGACGATCTGCCCGTTTCTGCCTTTAAGGGCTATGAATCCGGTTACATCCCCCTGGGCACCTCCAAGTTCGAAAAACGAGGAATCGGCGTCAACGTTCCCCACTGGAATCCGGAAAAATGTATCCAGTGCAACCAGTGCTCTTTCGTCTGCCCGCACGCAGCGATTCGTCCCTTCCTGCTGAACGAAGAAGAGGTGGCCGCGGCTCCGGAAGGCTTCCGCTATCTGGATGCCAAGGGAAAGGGCCTGGAAGACTACAAATTCGCCATCCAGACCGATCCTCTGGATTGTACAGGCTGCGGCAACTGCGCGGACATCTGCCCGGGCAAGGCCTTAGATATGAAGCGCTTAGCCACCCAGATGGATCAGCAGGACAACTGGACCTACGCGATGAAGCTCTCGCACAAGGACAACCCCATGAACAAGTACTCGGTCAAGGGTTCCCAGTTCGAGCAGCCGCTGCTTGAATTCTCCGGCGCCTGCGCGGGATGTTCGGAAGCGCCTTATGCCAAGCTCTTAACCCAGCTCTTTGGCGATCATATGTACATCGCCAATGCAACGGGCTGCTCACAGGCCTGGGGCTGTGCCTTCCCGGTTGGTCCCTACACGGTTAACGGCAGAGGCTTCGGTCCGGCATGGTCAAACCTCCTATTTGAAAACAACGCCGAATTCTGCTTAGGACAGTATCTGGCAACGACCCAGCAAAGAGAAAAGCTGGCTATGGAAATCCAGAAGATCGTTGAAGTCCTTGAAGACGGAAACGAAAAAGAAGCGCTGAAAGACTGGCTCCTCCACATGAATGAGGGCGACGGCACCATGGTTCGCCGGGATGAAGTCGTCAAGGCCTTGGAAGGGCTCTGCTTAGAGGGTGAAGCTGAAGAGGCCCGCAAGTATGTCCTTGAGGCCAAAGATCAGCTCTCCAAGAAGTCCTTCTGGATGTACGGCGGAGACGGCTGGGCCTATGACATCGGCTTTGGCGGTCTTGATCACGTCCTCGCTTCCGGCGCGGACCTGAACGTTTTGATCGTCGACAATGAACTTTACGCCAACACCGGCGGCCAGTCCTCGAAGGCTACCCCAAGAGGTGCGGTTGTTCAGTTCGCAGCTTCCGGAAAGAAGACCGCGAAGAAGGATCTGGGCCAGATGATGATGTCCTACCGCAACATCTACGTTGCCAAGGTCGCTCTGGGTGCGGACATGAACCAGCTGGTCAAGGTCATTAAAGAAGCGGAAGCCTATGACGGCCCCTCGGTGATCATCGCCTACTCCCCATGCATCAACCATGGCATTGCCAAGGGCATGGCCTTCGCGACCCACCATCAGAAGGAAGCCGTGGAATCCAACTACTGGCAGCTTTACCATTACGATCCCAGAAAGATCGCCAAGGGCGAAAATCCCTTCCAGCTTGACTCCAAGGAGCCCAGCAAGTCCTATCGTGATTATCTGATGAGCGAAGTGCGTTACGCTTCCCTGCTTAGAGAATTCCCTGAGGAAGGGGAGAAGCTCCTAGAGGGATCCGAGTTTGACGCTGAGCAGGTCTATGATCGCTACAAGGAAATGGACAAGGGAGAAGAATAATTTTTAAGGACGCTCTCTGAAGGAGAATGAAGATCCTTCGATTGAAAAAAGAGGTTAATCAAGGGGCTGGGGCTGACCCCAAAGTCCCTGAAACAAGAAGAACGGCCATCAAAGGCAGAGCCTTTGATGGCCGTTCTTTTGTAGCTCGATATTCCGTAGAGCTACTTTTTTATTTTTCCTTATTCGCTTCGCCATCCGCTGAGGAAGCCTTGTCTTTTTCCAGATACTGGGCCTGGTAGAGCTGATAATAGCCCATGACTTTTTTTACATAGTTTCTGGTCTCTTCGTAGGGAATGGCATAGAGGGTTTTCCCGTCCCGGGAATAGTTCAGGTCTTTAAGCCACTTCGCCGTGATGGTAGGCCCGGCATTATAAGCGGCTAGGGCCGTCTCGATTTCTCCGTCAAACCGGTCCAGGAACCCTTTTAAGAGCCAGGTGCCATAATCAATATTTGTTTTTGGCTGGTCCAGGGCTTTTTCGGAATAGGCAAGGCCTCTTTTTTTCGCAATGTATTTTCCGGTATCCGGCATGATCTGCATAAGCCCCTGCGCCCCCACTCGAGACCGGGCCTGAGGGATAAAACGGCTTTCCTGGCGGATCACTGCGGCGGTTAAAGGCGGAGGCAGGCCATTTTTTTTCGAAAGGTCCACGATAAGGCTATAATAGGGAACCTGGGTGAGGGTATCGAGCGGATCACTTTCCTCTTTTTGAGGCCGAGCCCAAAGGGCGGCCGCGAAAAGGACGAGGAGAAGGAGGAGGGGGAAGGAAAGCACGCATCCTCTTTTTCGCTGTTTTCGTCTTCTTTTTCTTTCTTTTTTTTCCCTCCGGATTTCCCGCCGGTCGGTGGGATCTCTGGGGGATTGCTCAAAATGAATCATCGTTTTCTCCGGCCTATGGGGTATTTAATAAGGAAAGGGAAAAGGCGCCTTCCCTTTTCAGGACAGTGCTTTCCCTATATTATATCAAGGAAACCATAGAGAGGAGAAGGAAGTCCATGAACAAAGAACCGAGAAAAGAGCCGGAAAAGGCCCTGGCGCAAAGGCCTATTCGTGAGGCCCTGCGCTCCTTTTGCCGGGGCGAAAAGTCCTACTATGCTCTGGCTGAGATTTTAAGAGGAGCCATCTTTAGTGAAGAGGTCATCTACCCCTTAAAGGCTGAAGATCTCCTTTGTTATTTGCGGTGTCTGGTCCAAAATCCGATTTCTTACTCCGTTTTTCTCACCGACTGGAAAGACCCCATTGAATCCTATTTCTGGGAAGCCCTGGGATTGCCTAGCCGGGATCAGGAGCCTTCGGTCTATGCCCTGACCCTGCCCCTGACCGAAGAGGATCTGATGACCTATTTTTTCCTCCATACCGACAATCCTTCCCCCTTTGCCTATGAGGATTCGCCCCTTCGGGAAAACATGGATCTTGACCGGCTGATCCGTACCCTGGAAAGTTTCCTTGAAAATCAGCATCTTTCTCCCCTAGAAAAAGCTTACCCTGAGGAGGATCAGATCGACTTTATCCAGAAGGTGGGATATTTTAACCACGGGGGCAGAATGCTGGATGAAAAAAATCCTCTTCTATTATCCCTCTACCGGTCCTTTGTTGACCAGCTGAGCGCGAAGGAAAAGCCCGAGGCCCAAATCGAAAAAGCCCTCTCCCTCCTGACTGGCACCCCGGCCTATCCGAAAGATCTCCCGGCGGCTAAAGCCTGTCTTGATCAGGCCGCCCTTTACGGGGACCCGGAAATCGAAAAAGGATTAGCAAAATATTACCTCGAGGCCCTTCCGCCGGAAGAGCGGGATTTCTCGAAAGCCAAAGTCCACCTAGAAAAGGCGGTGAAAGCAGGCTCTCTCTGGGCTAAAATTCAATGGGCGGATCTTCTGGGAGAGGACAAGGATGAGGCCCTTTCCCTTTACCAGGAGGTCTATGACCTGGCCATGGAAAGGCTTAGCCGATGGGAGATGACCGGATCTTTTCCCGAAGCGGCGGTAAGGCTCGGAAAAAGGGCCCTGAAGGATTCGACCCCGGAAGGGGGAAAAGAAGCCTACCGGTATTTTTTAGCCGCCCAAAGGGTCCTTGCCCTTCGAAAAGAAAAGGACCAGGAAGAAGATACCGATCCGGCCCTTCAAAAAGAAATCGAAAGTCTTCTTTCGCGGGGAGAAAAAGCCCTTGCCCCTTCAGAAAAAAAAGAGGCGATTGACCTTTTCGATGCCCCGGAGCTGATCGCTGTCTTTTTGGAATGGGGCTATGAAGGGATCCTTCGCCTCCATGCCCGCGAAGAGGGGGGAAGCCTTGAGATCCTCCGCCGTCCGAAGGCGGATGAACAGGCGCCTCAAAAAGCGCTGGTCACGCTTCCTTCGATGGGCTACTGCCAGCTATTGGAAGGGATCTCTTTTGCCCTTCTTTCTCCTTACGCCTATGAGAGCGCGAGCGGGGAGGAAGTCTTGGTCTTTGATGATTTCCTTTGCCAAAAAAATGAGAAGCGCTGTCGGTTTTTTTACCGAAAAAAAGAGGTCTTTATCTGCAAGGCCCGGGGCATTCTCTTTCAGGGAAAAGAGGCCGGGGCAGAGGAGAAAGAGGGATTTTTCTTTTAAATTCCGCTCCCCAGCTTTTCACTTATCTTTTACATAAATTCATCTTCTTCGGGTTTTTAAAGATGAAAATCTTTGTTATACTGGCAAGGCGGTAAAATCAGCTTTGACCGACCCAGTAAAGATCATGGGAAGGATCCGGCAAAGGCCTGACCATTTTTTGAGGGATCATCGAAAATAGAAAGGAAACATCTTATGAATCAATTGATGAAAGAAATGAACGCTTACCTAAAAAAGTACTGGCCGAGGATTCTTCTGGTCGTTTTTTTAACGGGACTTCTCCCCGGGATCATTATTGGAATTTGCAATCAGAGCTTTCATTTGGACCTGGCGCCGGAAGCAGACCTTCACATTTTTCTGCCCTGGTTCGGCTTTAATAGTCTGGTTTCTTTTGTGTCCTTTACCTTTTCCACCTATCTCTCTCTTGAGATCTACGCGGCCATTAAGGCGCGCACCAAACCCCGCTCCTTTGGTTTTATTGAGCAAATCGGGGAACAGGGCGGGGAGATGTTTATTTTAAATCTTTTGATTTACGTCAAAACTTTTTTATGGGCCCTTCTTTTGATCATCCCTGGGATTGTGAAGGCGCTTGAATACCAAAGGGCCATTTTTTTAAAGTATGAACATCCGGAAATGAAAAACGACGAATGCTTTGCCCTTGCCAGGGAGCAGATGATGGGAAAAAAAGGAGACCTCTTCATCAAGGGTCTTCAGGCGGCATGGCCAGCTCTTTTGGGAGGCGCCATTATAAGTTTTGCCAGCGTTCGCTTTATCTTTCAATTTGGACCGGACGCGCAAGCGGCTGGCGCTGGAAAGGAAACGATCCTTGTTTCTGCGCTCTTTCTTTTCGCGGCTCTGCTTGCCGGCCTGGTTTTGGAGATGATTGGGAGCTTACGAAGCGTTCTGGTCTACCCTTTCTTTAACTGCTTTTTAGACCAGCCGGACTTTGTCTTTGATTCGGCGGAAGAAGAGCAAAGCGAAAATTCTTTCGCAGATGAGGATGGAGAGATCCCGCTTGAAGGACCTTCCGATCCAGAGGATGACGATCGGGAATATGAAGGTCTGGAAAATGAAGATCGGAAGCGCGAACGTTTTGAGCATGAAGATCCAGGGGACAAAAACCCGGAGAATGATAAGAATCAATGATATTTGAATAATATTATTTTATTTTGCTGCATTAGCGTCCTAAAGCTCCTTAACCGGCCTAGGGTTAAGACGGATGACCGGGGCCTGTGACGTTTTCAGCTCTTTTGAATCCAAACGGTTTTTCCCTTGTTCTGAGGATCTTTCCCGATTTTCGGGAAAGGTCCTTTTTCATTTCCTTTTGTGAAGAGCAGGAAAAATCCGATAAAATTTGATTAAAAATAACAATTTTTATTCAAAAACAGCTATAATAAGATCATTACTGATCAAAAAGCGTTCGCGTGGGAAAGAAGATCATCCGGTTTTTGATCAGAAAAAGGGAGGTTTCGTATGGGCTTTACCATTCATTGCATCAACAATATTTCGGCTGACGGTCTTCAGGTTTTGCCGGATGATATCCAAATTATTGATGAAGAAGAGGCCGAGGCGTGGATTATCCGCTCCGTAAACCTGCATGAAAAAAAATTTCCTGATGAGCTTTTGGCCATTGGACGAGCTGGCTCCGGGGTGAATAATATTCCTCTGGACCGTTGTACCCAGGAAGGCATTGTTGTTTTTAACGCCCCGGGCGCCAATGCCAATTCGGTCAAAGAACTGGTCATCGGTCAGATGCTGGCCTACTCCCGCCATACTTTTGAGGCGTTCAAATGGGTCAGAGACCATGCCGGGGAAGAAGACTTAGAAGAGCTGACTGAAAAAGCGAAGAAGCAATACGCCGGCTTTGAGCTGGCCGGAAAAATCCTCGGAGTCGTCGGCCTGGGACAGGTAGGCTACCATGTTGCCAATGCCTGTGCAGCCATGGGGATGAAAGTTTTGGGCTATGACCCGATGATTAACATTGATTCCGCCTGGAAAATCTCCTCTCAGGTTACTCACTGTAAGACAGCCGGTGATTTATTAAAATACAGCGACTTTATTACCGTCCATGTCCCCTTAAATGGGGATACGAAAAATCTCCTTTCCAAAAAAGACTTTGAACGGATGAAGCCGGGCGCGGTCGTGATTAATTACGCCCGAACCGGGATTGTCGATGAAGAGGCCCTGGCTCCCTATCTGGAATCGGGCCGGATTTCCGCCTATCTCTGCGACCTGCCCAATTCTTTTAACACGAAAATGAAAAACGCCTTTTTCACCCCCCACCTGGGCGCTTCGACCAAGCAGGCGGAGGATAACTGTGCGGAGATGGTATCGGAACAGGTTGCCGATTACTTAAAAAACGGAAACATTACCAACTCCGTCAACTGTCCGGCCCTGAGTCTGGGCGCTCTGGAAGAAGGGCTGACCCGGATCTGCGTCCTTCATAAAAACGTCCCCGGCCTGATCAATTTAGTCTCGGAAGAGATCGCCTCTCAGGGGATGAACATCGATAAAATGAGCTCCGCCTCCCGAAATGGGGTTGCCTATGCCATGTTTGACATCAACGGGTCCTGGCACCGGGGCCATCTCGATGAAATGAAAAAAGATGATGATATTTTAAAGCTGCGCATTCTCAACTTAGCTGACCAGCAATAACCGGACCATATCCGGAGAAGGAGGGAAGATGAAAAAAGTAGTGGATTTAAACTCGGATCTCGGGGAAAGCTTCGGCGCTTATCGCATGGGAATGGATGAAGAGGTTCTTTCTTTCGTCTCCTCCGCCAATATTGCCTGCGGCTATCACGCCGGGGACCCTTTGATTATGGATCAAACGGTAGAAATCGCCCGGGAAAAAGGGGTGGCTCTGGGGGCGCATCCGGCCTATCCGGATTTGATGGGCTTTGGCCGGAGGAAAATGGACCTTTCGCCCAAGGAAAATTACGCCTATGTTCTCTATCAGCTGGGCGCGCTTTCCGCCTTTGCTCGGGCTCATGGGGCAAGGCTCCAGCATGTCAAAGCGCACGGCGCCATGTATAACGCGGCTTCCGACCATGAAGATCTGGCTCGGGGGATTATTGAGGCGGCCCTGGCCTTTGATTCCGACCTTCTGATCCTTTGCCGGTCTCTTTCTCCCATGGCAAAGCTGGGAGAAAAAATGGGCGCCAGAATCGCCCAGGAGGTTTTCGCCGACCGGGCCTACCACGTCGATGGGAGTCTGGTCAGCCGGAAGGAAAAAGGGGCCGTAATTCAAGATGAGGAAGAAGTCATCCAGCGGGCCAAGCGGATGGTCCTTCAAAATGAGGTCGAAACCATTGAAGGCGAAAGGATTCCCATCCAGGCGGACAGCATTTGTGTACACGGGGATAACCCCCAGGCCGTGCGATTTGTTCAGAAAATTCGCCAGGCCCTGGAGGCGGAGGGCGTTGAAATTAGACCCCTTGGAGAATTTCTTTAGGGAATAGAAAACGGTTTCCAGATCAAAAAGGATCGGGGGATCCCCATTGAGGCTGCCGATCAGAAGGGTCAGCGAAAGGAAAAAACCCCGGCAATGAGGATCGATCAACGATGAAAGAGGATTAAAGAAGGAGAAAAAGATGAAAAAAGAAAATACCCCAGCGACCAAGATTGATAAGGGGACGCTAATCGGCGCGGCTTTTTTGATGGCCACTTCCGCCATCGGACCCGGCTTTTTAACCCAGACCGCAACCTTTACGGAAAAGCTTGGTCCCACCTTTGGCTTTGTTATCCTGATTTCGGTCATCATGGCTTTGATCGCCCAGCTGAACGTCTGGCGGATCATCGGGGTGAGTGGACTTCGGGGGCAGGATGTCTCCAACAAAGTTCTTCCGGGGCTTGGGATCTTTATCGCCGTGCTGGTCGCCATCGGGGGACTCGTTTTTAATATCGGAAACGTGGGCGGCGCCGCCCTGGGCATGGAGGGAATGTTTGGTATGAACCAGAACCTGGGCATTGCCATTTCAGCGGCCATTGCCGTTCTGATCTTCCTCAATAAAAACGCGGGAAAGGTCATGGACCGGCTGACCACGGTCCTGGGCGCCTTGATGATTGTTTTGATCTTTATCGTCATGATCGCGACCAAGCCGCCGGTGGGTGAGGCCCTCAAAAGGACCGTCATGCCGGAAACCTTTCCTTATATGGCGATCCTGACCCTGGTCGGAGGGACCGTTGGCGGATATATTACCTTCTCAGGCGCCCACCGGCTCCTGGATACGGGAAAAAGCGGAATTGAAAATCTGGATGATTATAACCGCTCTTCCAAATTGGGAATGACCGTGGCTACGATTGTTCGTATTCTTCTTTTCTTAGCGGTTTTGGGGGTGGTTTCCCAAGGTCTTAGCCTGGATCCCCATAATCCGGCGGGCGATGCCTTCCTCAAGGGCGCGGGTCAAATCGGCTACCGGTTCTTCGGTCTGGTCCTTTTTTCCGCGGCCATCTCTTCGGTTGTGGGCTGCGCCTACACCTCGGTTTCCTTCCTGACGGTTTTTGAGCCGGTTTCGAAGAATCGAAACCTGTGGACGATTATTTTTATCGTGGTTTCTTCCTTAATCATGATGCTGGTTGGAAAACCGGCGAAACTTCTGGTCGTCGCCGGATCCGTGAACGGACTGATCTTACCCATTACCCTGGGTGCCATGTTGGTTGCTTCCCGCAAAAAAGAAATTGTCGGCGATTACCAGCATTCGAAAGTACTCTTTTATCTGGGCATTGTCGTTGTGATCGTGACCGCCATCGTCGGGATCAAGTCCCTTGCGGGGATGAAGGCCTTATTTAGCTAAATCCCCCGTGTAAAGGAGGACGCTTATGTACAATGAAGTCAAATACCTTCCGGAAGGGGACTGCGGGCTGGTCATGGAATTTTCCGATGCCATCGAACCGGAAGCCAACGCCCGTATCCGGTCGCTGTTAAATGTCCTGGAAAAAGATGGGCTGGAAAGCATGGGGATTATGGAGCTGATCCCGACCTACCGGTCCATCCTCTTTCTCTATGACCCCGTAAAAACGGATTTTAAGGGCCTTTGTGCCCGTCTCCAGGCGCTGGATCAGTCCGGGTCTGAGAATCAGGAAAGGGCTTTTCGAAGGGTGACCATCCCGGTCCTTTATGGGGGAGAGGAGGGGCCGGACCTCCCCTTTGTCGCCGAACACGCCGGCCTTACCATGGAAGAAGTCATTTCGATTCATACGGCGCCCGATTATTTGGTTTATATGCTGGGCTTTACCCCAGGCTTTTCCTATTTGGGCGGGCTGGATGAGCGCATCTTTACCCCCCGGCTAAAAAGTCCAAGGCTGAAGATCCCGGCCGGTTCGGTCGGGATCGCCGACAAACAAACCGGGATCTATCCCATCGATAGTCCTGGGGGCTGGCAGCTGATCGGACGAACCCCCCTGTCCTTATATACGCCGCAAACCGACCCACCGGTGCTTTTGCGGGCCGGGGACCATATCCAATTTCAGGCCATCGACCGGAAAACCTACGAGAAGATCCTCGAGGAGCTGGAAAAAGGCGTCTATGAAGTCCCCATTGAGATAAAGGAAGCAAGCCATGAACACATTTAAAATTGTCAATCCGGGTCTTTTTACGACCATCCAGGACCGCGGCCGCTGGGGATACCAGCAGTACGGCGTCTCCGTCGGGGGCGTTATGGATCTTTTCTCGATGGAAACGGCCAACCTTTTGGTGGGCAATGGTCCTTCTGAAGGGGTTCTTGAGATGACCCTGATCGGCCCTGAGCTTTTGGTTCAGGGCGAGGCGGTGATCGCCGTCTGCGGAGCCAACCTGGACGCGAGGATTAACGATAAGCCCCTCCCCCTTTGGACTGCGGTTCCGGTCAGAGATGGGGACGAGCTTTCTTTTCCTATGGCAGTGACCGGGTTAAGGGCCTATCTTGCCGTCTGCGGAGGCTTTAACGTCCCCCTGGTCTTAGGGTCCAAGTCCACCCATACCCGGGCAAAAATGGGCGGATTTCAGGGCCGAAAGCTGGAAGCGGGGGACCGATTAGAAATTGGGGAGGGGAAAAAGGATCCCATTCTCCTTCGCCTTCCCCCGGAGAGGATTCCTTCTTATCCCAAGTCAGCGAAAATCCGGGTGGTCCTTGGCCCCCAGGATGATGCCTTCACTCCGGAGGGCCTGGAGACCTTTCTTTCTTCGGAATATACGATCACCCCTGAGTCTGACCGTATGGGCTACCGGCTGGAAGGAAAATCGATCGCTCATCGGGAAAGGGCGGATATTATTTCGGATGGGATTGCCTTTGGGGCGGTCCAGGTGGCGGGAAATGGCCAGCCGACCATTATGCTTGCCGACCGGCAGACCACCGGGGGATATACGAAAATCGCGACCTTGATCAGCCCCGACCTTCCTCTATTGGCGCAGATGGGGCCGGGCGCTAGGCTGACCTTCGAACGCCTTTCCTATGAAGAGGCACACGAAATCTATCTTACCTGGAGAAAGGA
>CABTZP010000005.1 GCA_902489375.1 uncultured Tissierellia bacterium
TTCAGACGTGTGCTCTTCCGATCTGGTTTTGTTGGCTCGAGACTTTTTAAAGCGGTATCGAGAAGATGGCCGAGAAAAGCCCTTTTGACTTTAGCCCAAAAAGCTGATTTTATTACGGTTCAGCCGCCCTCCTTTGCTGAAAAAGCGATTTCTCTTGAGATGGCTTCGGATGAGCAGCAGTTTCAAGATTTTACGGAAACGTTAATCTCACTGGCCCAGGAGCTTTCCCTTCCCTGCTGCGCTGTGGGAATGCCAGAATATCTTGATCCAGGGGAAAGACGGGCGAGAAACATCCTTGTTAATTATGAACGCAAAAAAGAATTCGATCGAAATGGACGCTATCAGCTAAAAACCACGGAAGAGATGCGGGAAGCCTTCTCCTTTTTGCCGGCCCATCTTGTTGACGAGATTGTCATCAAGGGGCCAGAAAAAATCGCGGCATCTCTGGAACCCATTGTTCCCATTCCTCAGGGAACCTTTACCCCGAAAGTAGAAGGGGCTGATGAGGAACTTAAAGCGCTCGTTTGGACGAATGCAAAAAAGGAGTATGGGGATCCTCTGCCAGAGAAAGTCAAGAAAAGATTGGATCGGGAACTCGGCTCTATTATTTCAAACGGATATGCCCCCCTTTATGTGATTGCGGAAAGGCTCGTTAAAAAATCAAATGCGGATGGATATTTAGTTGGATCCCGCGGTTCGGTCGGTTCCTCTTTTGTTGCGACAATGGCTGGAATTACGGAAGTGAACCCCATGGCTCCTCATTATGTCTGTCCCCATTGCCATTACAGTGAATTTGTCAAAAATCCGCCCACTTTCTCAGGCTTTGATCTTCCGAAAAAAAACTGCCCGAAATGCAGCACCCCTTTAAAGCGAGATGGACACAGCATTCCCTTTGAGGTTTTCTTAGGATTCGACGGAGATAAGGAGCCTGATATTGATCTGAATTTTGCCGGGGAATATATGTCAGATATTCACCAGTACACGGAGGTCCTTTTTGGATCGGGAAAAGTGTTTCGGGCAGGGACCATTTCCGGCGTGCAGACGAAAACAGCTTATGGCTTTATTAAAAAGTACCTGGAAGCCCCTTATGCTTTAGAAGAAGATCTTTCGCTGAATGAAGGGCAGATCGCTTTTCTGCAAAAAACGATGGAGGGGACAAGAAGAACAACTGGACAGCACGCGGGCGGGCTAATCATCGTCCCCCAGGACATGGACATCTTTGATTTTTGCCCGATTCAGTATCCTGCAGACGATCTTAACTCCGCCGTGATTACTACCAACTTTTCCTATAAAGATCTGAGCGGCCATCTGTTAAAATTGGATGAGCTTGGCCACACCAGCCCGACTACCCTCCGCCAGCTGGAGGAGATGACCGGCATTGATCCTTTGAAAATTCCTTTTGACGATCCTAAGACCACCAGCCTTTTTACCTCCTCGAAAGCCCTTTCGGCCGAATTTTCTTATTCGAACCAGAATGATGGGGCCCTGGGTCTTCCGGAATTTGGAACCAATTTTGTTCGCGGGATGCTCAAGGATACGAATCCGACGACCTTCGCGGAACTGATCCGAATCGCCGGTCTTTCTCATGGAACCGATGTTTGGCTCAATAACGCCAAGGATTTAATTGATCAGGGGACCATCCAGCTCACGGATGCCATTTGTACCCGGGACGATATTATGACCTATCTGCTTTCGATGGGCATGGAAAAATTAGATTCCTTTACCACAATGGAAAAGGTTAGAAAGGGCCAGGGTCTTCCTGAAGGGATGGAAGAGAAAATGAAGGCCTGTGGGGTGCCGAACTGGTATATCGAATCCTGCCGAAAAATCCAATATATGTTTCCTCGTGCCCATGCCGCGGCCTATGTGATGATGTCCTACCGCATCGCCTGGTTTAAGGTGCACCGGCCGGCGGCCTTCTATGCCAGCTTTTACAGCCAAAGAATCAGCGATTTTTCAACACGCCTTCTTTGCAGGGACCTTGGGGATTGCCAGCAGCTTTTAAATGACCTCAAAACGCAGGGAGATAAAGATAATGAGGGAAAAATCAGTTTATTAGAAGTCATTGAAGAGATGTATGCAAGGGATTATTCCTTTGCACCGGTTGATTTAATGACCTCTCAGGCATCCAGCTTTACCATTTTGGATGAAAAAAAGGTTTTGCCTCCGTTTTCAGCTTTAGACAATGTTTCCGAGGCTAATGCAATGGCCATTGTCGAGGAAAGAAATAAGGGGGAATTCATCTCCCAAAGTGATTTTCAAAAAAGGACCGGATGCAATCGATCGGCTATGGAATCCTTACGGCAGTACGGCTTGTTAGACCCCTATCCCGAAACCAATCAATTGTCATTTTTAAAGGGTTTTTGATGGCAATGGATCGCAATTTGTGTTATCATTACAAATGTTAGAAAGAGCTTCGAAGTACAAGAGCGGTTTTACCGCTCTTGTTTTTTTAAGGAGGAGATATTTGAACAAAAAAGAGCTACAGGCGCTCAAAGATCAGTTAGAAGGAAAAGTTGAGGAAGTCGGTTTTGAAATTTTGGATCTGGAGTTTTTCCAGAGCGGAAAAGACCGGATCTTGCGCTTCTATATTTATCGGCCGGAAGGAGTGGGGATTGATGAGTGTGAAAAGGTCTCCCAAGTCCTCAGTCCGCTTTTGGATCAGCTGGATCCCATCTCTTCGTCTTATCTTCTGGAAGTCTCTTCTCCCGACCTTTCTCGCCCAATGAAAACGGACAGGGAATTTCAAATTCGCCTGGGGGAGGATCTGGAATTTACATTCTATAGTAAATTCCAGGGAAAAAAGCAATGGATTGCCAGGCTAATCGACTTTGATCAGGAAAAATTCCACGTGAAAATTACGAATAGTAAGGGAAATGAAGAAGAACAGGTTTTTGACCGTTCGAAGGTTGCCTCGGTCAAGCCTGCGCTGATCTTTTAGGAGGAATTATGAATCAAGAATTACTAGGCGCGTTAGACGACCTGGAAGCTTCGAAAGGGGTTTCAAAAGAAGTGATTTTGGACGCCCTGGAAAAAGCGCTGGAAAAGTCCTACGAGAAAAATTTTGATGACCATACCAATGTCGAAGTTCATGTTGACCGGGAAAATGGAGAAATTCGAGTTTTTGCGGTAAAAACCGTGGTTGAAAAGGTCAGTGACCCCTGTCGGGAAATCAGTCTGGAAGAAGCCCGACAAAGAGACGTCGATCTTTCTTTAGAGGATGAGCTCCGGGTTGAGGTGAAGCCCGAAAACTTTGGAAGAGTTGCCGCCCAGACAGCGAGAAATATCATCATCCAAAAGCTTCATGACGCGGAAAGACAAAATGTATACGATGATTATATTGATCGGGTTCGCGATATGATCACTGGTACGGTGCAAAGAGTCGATCTCCATCATGTTTATATTAATTTAGGCCGGGCCGAAGGAATAATCCCACCCAGAGAACAAATCCCCGGAGAACATCTTAAGCAGGGAGATCGGGTCAAGCTTTACGTCATGGACGTGCGTAATGCAAGTAAAGGCGCACAGATCCTTCTCTCCCGGGCACATGCTGATCTGGTGACCCGGCTTTTTGAGCAGGAAGTGCCGGAAATTGCCGAGGGTGTGGTCGAGATTTATTCCGTTGCCCGAGAAGCGGGTTCCCGGTCAAAAATCGCGGTTTATTCAAACGAACCGGACGTGGATCCGATTGGAGCCTGTGTGGGATATAAGGGATCAAGGGTAAATATAATAGTTGATGAACTGCGAGGCGAAAAGATGGATATTACCATCTATGACAAAGATCCAAAGGTCTTTATTTCGAACGCGCTGAGCCCGGCCATGGTCAATAATGTCATTACCAATATCCCCGAAAAATCCTCGTATGTGATTGTCCCGGATGATCAGCTTTCCCTAGCTATTGGAAGAGAAGGACAAAATGTTCGCCTGGCCGCTCGGCTGACTGGATGGAAAATTGATATCAAAGGGGAAAGCGAATACCTTAAAAATCCAGAATTTTATGACGCATATGAAATTTCTGGAGCGGAAAAATCCCGTCAAACGGATGAACAGGACGGTAAAGATCCTTCCGGCCAGAAAGAGACTTTCGGGGAAGAAGAACAGGAAGCGGAAGATCAGGAATAGAATCCATGAAAAAGATACCGGTGCGAAAATGTGTAGCCTGCAATGAACGGAAAAATAAGAATGAGCTCATCCGTATCGTAAAAGGGGAAGACGGATCACTGATCATCGATGAGAGCGGAAAAGCCAATGGCCGTGGCGCCTATCTATGTAAAGATCCGGCCTGCATTGAAAAAGCGAAAAAGTCAGGAAGGTTAAAAACCATCCTGAAGGCTGCCGTCTCAGAAGATTTTTATGAGGAGCTTATGAACTATGTAGAAGAATAGAGGTGCTGGATGAGGGTTTATGAATTAGCAAAAGAGTTAAATGTATCGACAAAGGCGTTAAGACAGCTGTTAAAAAAGCGGTTTGGGCTGAGCTATCCATCACATATGTCGGGCATTGAAGATGAAGATGTGAAGAAAGTAAGAGACTATTATTCAAAGAGGGAAGAAAAATTGACTGAAAATAAAAATGAAAAAAACGCCTCGCCTTCTTTAAAGGAGGATGTTCAAAAAGCAGGCGCCAAAGAAAAAGCAGGAGAAAAACAAACCAATCCCGCGAAGCCTAGTCATTCTTCCCTTGAAAAGACGAAAGCGGGAAGCGATCAAAAACCTTCTCCTTCCAGGCGAAATAAGACAAATCATCAGCAAAAAAAAGAAGGAAACGCTCAACACACCAAAGTGAAAAGGCCTTATCCCGAAGACGAATCGGAAGATGAGAATTCACAAAAGAAAAGGCGCCTAGAGCACAAGGCCCGTCATCCCAAGGATCTTTTTGACGAAGAAGAAGACCAGGGCAAAAAGCACAAAACCAATAAGCCGGCAGGAAAAAAGCCGAATAAAAACTCAAATAAAGCGCGGGGACAGGTCAAGTCGCAGCCTGCTAAGATCCAGGAAGAAGCGCCAGATGATGATTTTAATGCCATCGTTGAAATTCCTGAAGAAATTACCGTGGGCGATTTTGCCAAAGCGATTCACAAAAATGCGATGGATGTGATCACCGCTCTGATCAAGTTGGGGGTGATGGCTGGATTAAATGAGTCCATCACCTTTGATACGGCGGAAAAGGTGGCAGAATCTTTTGGCGTTTTGATTATGAAGCCAGAAAAGAAAAATTCTGATGAAATTTTTGACCAGCTGGATTATGAAGACGATCCAAAAGACTTAAAACCCCGGCCGCCCGTGGTCACCGTGATGGGTCATGTTGACCATGGCAAGACCTCACTTTTGGATAAAATCCGGGAAACCTCTGTGACGCGAGGAGAAGCTGGCGGTATTACCCAGCACATTGGCGCTTCGGTTGCCCGAATTGATGGGAAAACCATCACCTTTGTGGATACCCCCGGACACAAGGCCTTTACTGAAATGAGAGCCCGTGGTGCGGAAATCACCGATATTGTCATTTTGGTTGTCGCCGCAGACGATGGGGTAATGCCACAGACCATTGAAGCCATCAGCCATGCTAAAGCGGCTCAAGTTCCGATTGTTGTTGCCATTAATAAAATCGATCGCTATGGAGCGAATCCAGAAAGAGTGATGCAGGAACTGATGGAGCATGGGCTGGTACCTGAGCAGTACGGGGGCGATACGATTATGGTTCCTGTTTCAGCGAAAACCGGCGAGGGTGTCGAAGAACTTTTGACCAATGTTCTGATTTTAGCGGAAGTTCTTGAATTAAAAGCCAATCCTAAGCGGCCGGCCGTGGGCGTTGTGATCGAGTCTCAGCTGGAAAAAGGCATGGGTCCGACGGCGTCAATCGTGGTTCAGAAGGGCACATTGACAAATGACGATTATATTGTTTCGGGTTATGTTTCCGGACATATCCGGGTGATGTTTGATGCCCGGGGAAGACAGCTGAAAAAAGCAGGGCCGTCAACGCCGGTTAAAATTACAGGCTTAACGGATCTTCCCGAGGCAGGCGAGAAGATTTTTGCGGTAAAAGATGAAAAGATCGCCCGTGATTTTGCGGCCCAGGCTGGCGAGCGAGCTAGGGAACAAAAGCTGAATTCGACGACCCATGTCTCTTTGGATGATCTTCATATGAAAATATCAGAAGGTGGTCTCAAAGAACTCAACCTGATTGTAAAAACGGATGTTCAGGGAACCATTGACGCCCTGGCGGGTTCCTTGAAAAAGCTGGGCAATGAAGAAGTGAAAGTAAATATTATCCATTCTGCTGTTGGCGGGATCAGTGAGTCTGATGTCATGCTGGCAGAAGCTTCTGATGCCATTATCATCGGTTTTAATGTTCGTCCTAACCAGGGCGCTTTGGCTCAGGCCAAACGGTCAAGCATTGATATTCGAACCTACCGGGTGATTTACGAAGCCATTGAGGATATCGAAAACGCCATCGCCGGTATGCTTGAGCCAGAAATAAAAGAAGAAGTCCTGGGAAGAGCCGATGTTCAAGATACCTTCAAGGTTCCCAATGTCGGAACGGTTGCTGGAATCCATGTCACTTCCGGAAAAATGGTCCGGTCCGCAAAGGTCAGATTGATCCGAAATGATATCGTCATCCATGAAGGGGCGATTTCCTCCCTCAAGCGCTACAAAGATGATGTCCGGGAAGTTGCCAAAGGCTATGAGGGCGGCTTAGGCATCGAAAATTACAACGACGTAAAAGTAGGGGATATTATCGAGTGTTACCATGAGGTTGAAGTTCAGGCAAAATCCCTAGGCCAGAACGCCTGAAAAATGGGTCAGAAGGATGTCATCTAATCCCTTACGGTAGAGAGAAGAAGGATAAGGAGCAAAGAAATGAGAGAGAAAAGAAAGAACCGGGTTGGTCAGGAAATCAAAAAAGTCCTCTCATATGCTATTTCTTATAAGCTAAAGGATCCTCAAGTAAAGGAACTTACCTCGGTATCAGATGTTGATGTATCTCGAGACCTTTCCTATGCGGATATTTATGTTACGGTGATGGGAACGGAGTGGGAAAAAAAACAGACGATTGAAGCGCTGACAAAAGCCCGGGGCTTTTTAAAACATGAGCTTAGCCAGGAGGCGATCTTGCCTTCTATCCCTGAGCTGCGTTTCCATCTGGATCAATCGATTGACTATGGGATGCACATGGATGCCTTAATTGAAAAGGTAATCGCTCAGGATGAAAAAAATCAGGCGGATAGACAAAGAGGCCTGGAAGAGATCTCAGAAGACGGCAGATCCCATTTTTCAGGAGATGACCATGAATAAACTCTGGCATGAAATGGGAATGATTTTGCGAAAAGCGCAGACGATCGCCATTGCGGGACACGTTAACCCGGATGGAGACTGCATTGGAGCCATTAATGGTTTGGGGCTTTCACTGGAATCCATGGGTAAAGAAGTGGATCGGCTATGTGAGGAAAAACCCCGTCACCTTTCTTACATTCCCGGCGCGAGTACGATGGTTGAAGTCGATCCCCAAAAAAAATATGACGTCTTTGTTCTCCTTGACCTAGGTGACCGTCCTCGGATGGGGAAGGCCAGCAGAGCGATGGATCGCGCTGATTTTTCGCTTAATTTTGACCATCATCAGACCAACGAAAGGATCTGTCAGCTCAATAGCGTCATTAAAGACGCTTCATCCACCTGTGAAATTCTGGCTTCTTTTCTCCAGGAAGAAGACTTTCCCATTCCGAAAGAGGCGGCGACAGCCCTTTTTTCCGGTCTCATTACAGATTCCAATCGTTTTTTATATGATACGGCCAGGTCCCGGGCAATGCGGATAGGCGCAGATCTGATCGATCTGGGCGCAGACGCTGATCTCGTTTACTTAAAAGAATACCAGGCGATTGAACCGGGCCTTTTTGCTTTTCAGGGTAAAGTTGTCTCAGAGGCTGAGTTTCTTCAGGGGGGAAGGGTTGCCCTAGCCAATGTCACCCAAGCCATGCTAAAGGAATATAAAATCTCTATGTCCGAGGCCGAAAGTGCAGTTGACGTGCTAAGAAATCTTAGTCAGGTCGAGGTTGCCGTCCTGGTGAAAAATATGACCGATGACCTTCAAAAAATCTCCTTCCGCTCCAAAGAATTTTTCAATGTTTCGGCTGTTGCGGAAAAATTTGGGGGCGGAGGCCATATTAAGGCAGCGGGAGCAAGCATTCAGGGGAAAAACGAGGATGTGTACAAACAAATGAAAGCCTTTTTCGAAGACCTCCCAGCGGACGCTTTCTACCCGGAAAAGCTGAATATCAAAGGAACTTGCTGATGACCCTGACTGGTGTACTTAATGTTTATAAAGAAAAGGACATGACGTCCTTTGATGTGATTGGAATATTGCGAAAAGTTTCCGGGCAAAAAAGGATTGGCCATACGGGGACTTTGGATCCGATGGCAAGGGGAGTCCTTCCGGTTTGCTTCGGGAGAGCAACCCGGATCAGTGATTATATCTCCGAACAGGGCAAAGAGTATCTTGCTCTTATGCGGTTCGGGATAAAAACGGATACGCTGGACCGGGAAGGCAAGGTCATCGACGAGTTTAATCCACCAACCTTTTCTCTTGAAGAAGTCAATGCAGCTATGGATCAGTTTCGTGGGACTACTCTTCAGGAGCCACCCATGTATTCTGCGGTCAAGGTTAAAGGGAAAAAACTATATGATTATGCCCGCCAGGGGGTGGAGGTCGTAAGAAAGGCCAGACCCATCCAGATTGATCTTTTGGAAGCCTTGAGCCTAGAAGGCCACTTTTTACGGTTTCGCTGCCAATGTTCAAAAGGAACTTATATCCGCAAGCTGGCCGAAGACCTGGCGAATGAATTAGGGACCATAGGAACTTTATGGGTCCTGGAGCGCGTTCGAGTAGGCCCCTTTACTGCAGATCAAGCAATTTCGATTGACCGATTAAAAGGGATGAATCAAATGGATCTGCTTTCGCTGTTGACGCCTATGGAAGATGCGCTTCCTCATTTTCCTTCGATTCATCTTAAAGGAGATGAGGCGCGAGGGGCTGCCTATGGCCAGTCCATCGCCTGGCAGGAAGAGTGGAATTCAAATGAAGAAATCATCCATCATGACCTCTACAAAGTTTTTACGGAAAAGGGTTTTTTAGGCTTAGGAATGAAGGAAAATGATGGTTTAAAAATGAAAAAAGTCCTGGCGGATTTTAAGGGGTGAAGATGAAGATTATTGACTGTGACATTTCCTCGAATCAAGCGGAAGAAAATTTAGAGGCAGTCTCCATCTGTCTGGGAAATTTGGATGGGGTGCACCGTGGTCATCAAAGAATGATCCTGACTTCCCTCAATTACTGTAAGGACCATCCGATGCAGCCAGCAGCTTTTCTTTTTAAAGATCATTCAGAAAAACTGATTCGCCAGCAGGCAAAAAGGCAGCTGACTTCGCTTGAGGACAAACTTAAACTCTTGGAACACATTGGCGTTCAATTGGCCTATCTTAAAAGCTTTGATCAGGAATTTATGTCCATGGACAAGGAAAGCTTTGTTCGCGATTTTTTAGTCAAAAGGCTTAATACCCGCCATATTGTCATTGGAAAGGACTATTCCTTTGGAAAAATGGCGGAAGGGAGAATTAAAGACCTTAAGGAGTGGGAGGGAAAATACGCATATAGCTTAGACGTCGTCCCAGATGTTCTCTATGAAGGGTGCCGGATCTCCTCGACAAGGGTGCGTAATGAAGTGAAGGTCGGCCATGTCGAAAAGGCCAGAGATATGCTGGGCTATGCCTATATGATTCATGGCAAAGTTCAGACAGGGGCAAAACGCGGGCATTCGTTGGGCTTTCCGACGGCCAATCTGGCGCTTGAATTTCCTTACGTTCTTCCGGAAGATGGGGTTTATCTTACGTCCATGCTGGTACGGGGGAAAACCTATTATGGGATGACGGATATTGGAAGTAATCCGACCTTTGGCGGGGACCAGGTTAAAATTGAAACCCACCTCTTTGATTTTTCTGAAAATATTTACGGTGAACCGGTAACCTTAAATTTCCTTCGCTATGAAAGAGGAGAAATTCGATTTTCATGCGTCCAGGATCTGATCGACCAGCTTAGACGGGATGATCAACTGATCCGCAAGTGGGCAAAGGAAGAGGAAAAAAAGAAGAAAAATAATCTTGCGGAGCCTTTGCGCGGAATTCATTAATGTGGTAAACTTTCTAAATACTGCTTCTCAGATTGTGGAAATGGGTCCCTTTCTTGGATGCCAGCGAATGAAACAAGGAGATTAACATGTTAACGAAGGAAGAAAAATTAGAACTGATTGAAAAGTATGGGAAAGACGAAAAAGATACGGGTTCCGCTGAAGTACAGATCGCCATGCTTTCCCAGCGAATTCGGGAGCTTACTGAGCATCTGAAAACGCATAAAAAAGATGCCGCATCCCGTCGGGGCATGTATAAGCTCATTGGTCAGAGAGCGGGCCTTTTGAAATATCTGAAGAAAAAGGATATTGAAAAATATCGGGCTTTGGTTGAACAGCTTCAGATCCGTGGTTAAATTTTCCTGCGACATCAGAAAAAAATTGATAATAAAAGAGAAAACGGTTTAGCCGGTTGGCTGACCGTTTTTTTTTATTTTTTGCTTATACAATGAAAAATGAGCATTTAGGCCGTATATAGGCTATAATAGATATGTTTTGAGTAAAGAAGAGAATCTCGTTGAATACGAAGGGTGAAGATCACCTACAGGAGGAAATATGATTCATGAATATGATTACCAATCACCGGTAACGGACAATGCCTTCCATGTGACGATTGGAAAGCTTGCCCAGCAAACCAATGGGGAGTGTCTGATCCGGGCGAAGGACACAGTGGTTTTAACGACTGCAGTAGGTGCTTCTTCAACCAGAGAGGGGCAAGATTTTTTTCCTTTAACCTGTAATTATCAGGAAAAACTTTATGCTGTAGGCCGGATTCCCGGCGGATATGGAAAAAGAGAGGGGAGAGGCTCGATTGAAGCGACCCTAAACGCCCGGCAGATGGACCGGCCTCTGCGTCCGCTTTTCCCGGAAGGCTTTATGAATGAAGTCCAGATCATATCTACGGTCTTTTCGGTCGATCCCAAAGCGGCTCCGGAAATCTGTGCCATGAACGGCGCTTCTCTGTCCTTAACCATTTCCGATATTCCCTTCCACGGTCCTATCGGCGCGGTCATTGTGGGCTATTTAAACGGAGAATATGTCATTAATCCTTCTGAGGATGAACTCGAGGAGTCCGAGCTAAACATCACGGTTGCCGGCACCGAAGAAGCCGTCACGATGGTTGAGGCCGGGGCGAATGAACTTTCTGAGGAGATTATGCTGGGAGCAATCCTTTATGGTCATCGGGAAGTTCAATCGATTTGCCGGTTTATGAAGGACATTGCCCGTGAAATCGGAAAAGAGAAGATGCCTTTTACTGCCCCTGTGATCGATGAACAGCTTAAGGAAAGAGTGAGACGATTCGCGGAAAACCCCCTTCTGGACGCATTGAAAATTAAAAATAAGCATGACCGGGAAAAAGCGATCAGTGAGATTCAGAATGATCTTTTTGATCAATTTAAAGCTGCGGACTGGGATGTTTTTGACGAAGAAAAAGGAGATATTAGCGCCGTCTTTGAAGAAATTCAAAGAAACGAGGTGCGTCGGATGATTTCGCAGGATCAGATTCGGGTAGATGGCCGTTCCATGACGCAGATTCGCCCCCTAAGCGCCGAAGTCGGTGTCCTCCCGCGGACCCACGGGTCAGGCCTGTTTTCCAGGGGAGAAACCCAGGTTCTCTCGACGGTTACCCTTGGCGGCCCCCGAGATGTTCTTTACATTGATGGTCTTCATGCCGATGAATTAGTAAAGACTTATTTCCACCAATACAATTTTCCGCCATTTTGCGTGGGGGATATGAAGCCCTTACGAGCGCCGAACCGCAGAGAAATTGGTCATGGAAATCTAGCCGAACGGGCTCTTCTTCCGGTTCTTCCGGATCAAGATACCTTCCCCTATACGATTCGTGTAGTATCCGACGTCCTTTCTTCCAATGGTTCAAGCTCCCAGGCTTCGATTTGTGGATCCACCTTATCATTGATGGATGCTGGCGTGCCTATTAAAGCGCCGGTTGCCGGCATTGCCATGGGCTTAATTAAAGAGGGAGAGACGATCTCTGTTTTGACGGATATCCAGGGATTGGAAGATCACCTGGGCGATATGGATTTTAAAGTCGCCGGGACCCGGGAAGGCATCACGGCCCTTCAAATGGACATCAAAGTGGAAGGAATCGATAAAGAAGTCATGGAAAGAGCCTTGGAGCAGGCAAGAGTTGCCCGGATGCAGATCTTGGATCTGATCGATTCGACGATTCCTGAGCCAAGAAAAGAGCTTTCCCCTTATGCCCCAAGAATTCTCTCCATATTGATTGATCCTGAAAAGATTCGGGATGTGATCGGCAAGGGAGGAAAGACCATTAACGAAATTATTGAAAGGACGGGTGCCTCCATTGATACCGAGGACGATGGCCATATCACGATCGTCGGCGCGGATCAAGCCTCTGCTGAAAAAGCAAAGCGGATGATCGAAGAAATTGTCAAAGATGTAGAAGTAGGAGATATCTTCGAAGGGACCGTGGTTCGCATTCTTAAATTTGGCGCTTTTGTGGACCTGGGCGGCAATCGTGAAGGCATGATTCATATTTCCAAGCTTGCCAATCATCGGGTGAACAAGGTGGAAGATGTCGTCAATATTGGAGATCCAGTAAAAGTTAAAGTGATTGAAATTGACGATCAGGGACGAATTAATCTTTCTCATAAGGAGTTTTCAGAAGATTAAGAGGGCTGCTTTTTCTAAGTCCTTGGATTTTTTCCAATAAAAAAAGAGCGGTCCCTGAACACCGTGTTCTGGTTCAGGGGCCGCTTTTTTTTTAAAGACCGTTTCATTATTTGATAATGGTTATAAAAAAAGAAGTAAAACTATGAAATAGAAAGAGGTTACTGCATTGACTATAGGAGACAGAATATTTCACCTTCGCTTAAGAAAACAAATAACACAAAATGAATTAGGGGATGTTCTTGGAGTTTCTGGCGAAATGATATCCGCTTGGGAAGATAATATAATGGCACCCGACAATGCCAATCTCAAAAAAATATGTGACTTTTTTGATGTTCCTTTTGAATACATTATGAATGGAGTGAAACAAGTAGATGTAAAAGCATTAACAAATAGAATCATCAATTTATTTCTTATTTCGCTAGGTTGTTTGTCACTGGTCAATGCTGTTGTATTTAGTTATTTGTTTAAAAGCCTCGAAATGGCTGTATATGGGGAATGCTTTTCAGAGGCAAGATATTATTTGTTTCATTATCCATTAATTATTTTAGTAATTTTTGGAATGTCATTATTTTTTATCGGTTTTTTTAGACTTATATTAGTAGTATTCGAAGTACCTGAAGATAATGTCAGGTTATTTAAAAGGAGGAGAAAATGAAAAGAAAAAATCGACTAAAGACAATTTTAAGATAATGATATTCCAATATTAAAAAGGCAGCCTGAAACAATGAACAGGTTGCTTTTTTTATAAGAAGACTATGTCATTCTCTCTCATTTCTTCTTCTGCGCCTGATTGTCCCTGAATTTTGACCTCAATATGCTATAATAATTAAGGACTTTGAGGAGGATTCATGGCAGCGAAAACGGGGAGAAACAATAAGAGAAAACCGGAAAAAACGGAGAACACACAGATTTGGCTGTTCCTAGGCATTTTATTTTTTATTGCCATTTCGGTGTCGATTTACTTTAAAAGTCAGAGTGGTTTTCTTGGGGATATTTTGGGCGGCTTTCTTTTTCAGCTATTTGGAATTTTCGCTTATGGTGTTCCCGTTTTGATCTTGCTTCTTACCCTCAGCACATGGTTACACCTTTGGGGAAGAAAGATCGGGGGAATCATTGCTTATCTCACGGGGCTTTATTTCTGTGCCATGTTGGTCGTTTGGGCAAAAGTTTCTCCTAAAGGCTCCTTTAAAACCTCTATGCAGATGGCCGGGGAGTGGGGAAGAAAAATCGTTGGACCTGGTCAGTTCGGCGGATTTTTTGGTTATGGGATGATGAATTTCATTGGGCAGATTGGCATTATCTGCCTAACTGTTCTGGTCCTCTTCTTTTTTATCCTTTATCTTCTGAACTGGACTTTAGCCGACTTTTTTAAGCTTTTATCTAGCTTTTTTCATGGGATTGGGACTTCTTTTGCCAATTTATTTCACCGGTTTAAGGATCTCCATGACGATCTGGACCTTCCAGAGATTGATACTTCGATAAAAAACGAAGAAATTGAAGATCCTCCTCTTTTTGCCGAAGATGAGGGAGAAGAGAAAAAGGCTTTTACGAAGGATACTGACCGGCTCCCTCTTTCAGAAGTCAAGGAAAAGCTTGAGGAAAAGAAGGAAAAGACAGAGACGATGACCATGGCCCCGCCGATGGCAACAGGCAAAAACGCTCGCCCTGCGATTCCGATCAATGACTATGCAGTAAAGACCCAGTTATTAGCCGAACAGATTTCTGAGGAAGCGGCTTTTTCAAAAGATGCGAATAATGATTCTTTTGCGGAAGATTTTGATTCTTCCGATTCCATTCTTTCCTCGGAAGTCCTCAAGCAAGATACGCATCAGCCCAAAGAAGAGAATGAAAGCAATATCGCAGAGCAGGAAAAAGGGAAAGAGGAAGAATCGGGTCAAAAAGAGGCCCAGGAATCGATTAAACCTGAGGAAAAGCCTTATGTGATTCCTCCTTTGAACCTACTTAATCCAGCTCAGTCCTCCAGCAAAGTGGATTCTGCCCTTTTGAAAAAGCAGGCCCGCGATATAGAGAAAACCCTAGAAAGTTTCGGCATTGAATCGGAGGTGGTTTCGATTCGCCGAGGACCTACGGTGACCTTATTTGAACTTAAGCCTCAGGCGGGGATTAAGGTTAGTAAAATCACAAATCTTTCCGATGATCTGGCTATGGCTCTTTCGGCCCCGGTTGTTCGGATCGAAGCGCCCATCCCAGGAAAGCCTTATGTGGGCATTGAAGTGCCCAACCCCGTGGCCGATTCGGTTTCCTTCCGCCAGCTTCTTCAAACCGGCGCCTTTCAGGAAACAGAAAGACAAATTCCGGTTGCCTTGGGCCAGAGCATTGAAGGGGAAACGGTTATTGCCAAAATGGCAAAGATGCCTCACCTTTTGATTGCCGGCGCAACGGGGTCTGGTAAATCGGTTTGTATCAACACGATCATCATGAGTATGTTATATAAATATTCACCAAAAGATTTACGGATGATCCTTATTGATCCGAAGGTGGTTGAACTCTCCGTTTATAATGGCATTCCGCATCTCTTGATTCCCGTCGTCACCGATCCCAAAAAGGCCAGTCAAGCGCTTTATATGGCGGTCCAGGAAATGGAAAGACGCTTTCGCCTTTTTTCTAAGACTTCTTCAAGGGATATTGCCAGTTACCATGAAAAACAAAAAGTAGATGATACTCTGGAGAATCTACCCCTGATGCTGGTCATTATCGATGAATTATCCGATCTGATGATGGTGGCCTCAAAGGATGTGGAAGCGCATATCACAAGATTGGCGCAAATGGCCAGGGCTTGTGGAATCCATCTTATCATCGCAACGCAAAGGCCATCGGTTGACGTCATCACAGGAACGATCAAAGCCAATATTCCCTCCCGGATCTCTTTTCAAGTTTCTTCCTCTACGGACTCAAGAACCATCTTAGATCAGGGGGGAGCTGAAAAACTTCTGGGAAAAGGGGATATGCTTTATTACCCGGCTTCTTACCCCAAACCGGTTCGGGTTCAAGGGGCATTCATCTCGGATGGAGAAGTTGAAAAAGTCGTTGATTTTGTTAAGGAAACGAGTAGCACAAATTATGATAAAAAATTCATCCAGTCAATGGAAGAAACGCATGATTCTTCCGCGTCCGGTTCGGCAGAAGATTCGGACCAGGACGAACTGATGGATGAAGTGCTTGAGTTTATATCCCATGAAGAAACAACGTCCATTTCGGGGTTACAGAGAAGGTTTCGGATTGGCTATTCTCGAGCTGGCCGTATCATAGACGATCTCGAGGCCATGGGAGCGGTTTCAGCTCAGGATGGATCAAAGCCCCGCCAGGTTCTGGTGAAGGCGGACGAACTAGGAAAGGAAAATCAAGATGGCCAAGATGAACCTGCCCAATAAACTGACGGTCCTTCGAATCTTCATGATTCCCATTTTCGTCATTCTCTTTTATCTTTTGCCGGCTGAGAATCCTTCGGCCTTGATTTGCTTTGTTCTAGCTTCTTTGACCGATACCTTAGATGGACAAATTGCGCGAAAGAGAAAACTGATTACGACCTTTGGCAAGTTTATGGATCCTCTGGCGGATAAGATCCTTACTCAAGCGGCTTTTATTTGCCTAGTCGGTCGGGGAGATATTCCCGCATGGATGGTCATTATCATTGTTGGAAGGGAGCTACTCATCACCGGCTTCCGGACCCTAGCCGCATCTCAAGGGATCACAATTGCCGCTTCCCGTTGGGGAAAGTACAAAACGGCAACGCAAATGATCTGTTTAGTGATCTTCTTGTTCAAACCCTTCGGATTGGAAAGAATGGGCATTTCCGCGCTGGAACCTATTTCCCAGGCCTTCCTCATTTTTTCCTTGATCTTAACGATCATCTCGGGTTGGGACTATATTATGAAGAATATAGAGATTCTAGACGTTGAAAATATATAACACATAAAGCCTGAGGAGGTAATATGGCCAATAAAAATTTTGACGCTTCAGAGCGAGATAAGGCATTGAAGCTGGCCTTTGATAAAATTGAAAAGCAGTATGGAAAAGGATCCGTGATGAAACTGGGGGATATGCCAAAAACGGAAGTGGAAGCCATCCCTACCGGTGCCATCAATCTGGATCTGGCTTTGGGAATTGGAGGATTGCCGAGGGGAAGAGTGGTTGAGATTTATGGACCGGAATCTTCCGGAAAAACCACCCTTGCCCTAGAGTGTATTGCGGAAGCGCAAAAGCTAGGTGGGATTGCCGCCTTTATTGATGCGGAACACGCTCTTGATGTAGAATATGCCAGAAATCTTGGTGTCGATATCGATAACCTTGTTTTATCTCAGCCGGATGATGGTGAGCAGGCATTGGAGATCTGCGAGAGTTTAGTTCGTTCCAATGCGATTGATATTGTTGTTGTCGATTCGGTTGCCGCCCTGGTTCCCCGGGCAGAAATTGAAGGAGAAATGGGCGATTCTCATGTTGGACTTTTGGCTCGGCTCATGAGTCAGGCGCTCAGAAAGTTAACCCCAATCGTTGCCAAGACCAATACAACGGTTGTATTCTTAAACCAGCTTCGGCAAAAAATTGGCGTGATTTATGGAAATCCTGAGGTGACAACCGGGGGGATCGCGCTTAAATTTTATTCGTCCGTAAGACTGGAAATCCGCCGGGGAGATCAGATCAAATTAGGGGAAGAAACCATCGGAAATCGTGCAAAAGTGAAGGTCGTTAAAAATAAGGTCGCTCCTCCATTCAAACGAGTGGAGTTTGATATCATTTACGGGAAGGGCATTTCGAAAATAGGAACGCTCCTAGATACCGCATATGATTTAAAAATAGTGGAACGGTCCGGCGCCTGGTACAGTTATCAGGATGAAAAATTGGGCCAGGGACGGGATAATGCCAAAAAGTATCTGGCGGAAAATGAACCGATACGTTTGGAAATTGCCAGGAAGGTCCGTGAGACTATACAAGCGATGCGATCAGAAGAAAGAAACCAGGGTCAGGGATCAACAGACAAAGGCCCGGATTCGGAAAAGCCACAAGAAGATCAATGATCTGTTTTTAAGGTTTTTCTCTGATCACCAGTCAAAAAAATGAATTAAAAAATGAAGAAAGAAAGGAGGTGAGCATGGACCCACTAACCATTGTTGTTTTTATTATCGCCATGATCGCTGCTTTTTTGGTCGGCGGCATGATGAAAAATCGTCAAAACAAATCGCAAATTGGCTCTGCGGAAGAAATTGCCCAGAAAATAATGGATGATGCCAATCATGAAGCGGAGACGAAAAAAAAGGAAGCCCTTCTGGAGGCCCGTGAAGAAATTCATCGGATGCGTGACGACCAGGAAGCCGCCTATCTCAAACGGCAAAGCGAGCTTCAGGACATGGAAAGAAGAATTCTAAACCGTGAGGATTCCTTGGAGACACGCTCCGCTCAGCTTGAGAAACAGCAGAGCAAATTAAAACGAGACCAGGAAAATCTGGATCGAAAAAATGCGCAAAGTGATGACCTGCTTACCAAGCAAAAACAGGAACTGGAGAGAATTTCTGGCTTAAATCAGGACCAGGCAAAAGAAATTGTCCTGGAGGAGGCCAAATCCAATACCATTCATGAGCAGGCACAGATCCTCCGCAATTTTGAAACGGAAACCAAGGACGAGGCCGATAAAATTGCTCGGGAAATTGTGACGCGGACCATTCAGCGATACAGTTCGGACTATGTTGCTGATTTAACGGTATCCGTTGTCGCTTTGCCGAATGACGAAATGAAGGGAAGAATCATTGGTCGAGAAGGCAGGAACATCCGCGCTTTTGAGACCATGACCGGTGTAGACTTAATTATTGATGATACGCCGGAAGCGGTTGTCCTTTCCTGTTTTGATCCGGTCCGCCGGGAAAAGGCAAGAATTTGTCTGGAAAAACTGATTGCAGACGGGCGAATCCACCCGACCCGGATTGAAGAGTTTTATAAGAAGGCCGAAGAAGAAGTCAACCGTTCCATTAAGGAAGCCGGTGAGCTTGCTTTAGATACTGTCGGCATTCGTCATATGAATCCGGAACTGGTCTTTACGATCGGAAAACTGAAATATCGGACCTCCTACGGGCAAAATGCGCTTGAGCACTCGATTGAAGTCGCTGAACTTTCAGCAATGCTGGCCGAAGAAGTTGGCGGAAACGTGAAAATTGCCAAACGTGGGGGACTCCTTCATGACCTAGGCAAGGCCATTGACCATGAAATCGAAGCGCCTCATGTTGAACTTGGCGTAAAGATGGCGAAAAAATACAAGGAAAGCAAGGAAATTCTCCATTGTATTGAAGCTCATCATAATGATGTTGAGCCAGAAACGATTGAAGCCATGCTGGTGCAGGCAGCGGATGCGATCTCCGCGGCAAGACCCGGCGCCAGACGTGAATCAATGGAAAACTATGTCAAAAGACTTCAGGATTTGGAAGATATCACCAATTCTTTTGCAGGCATAGAGCAATCTTTTGCCATTCAGGCTGGCCGGGAAATTCGAATTATGGTCAAACCGAATGAGGTAAGCGAGGATCAGATGACGATTTTAGCCCATAATATTGCTCAAAAAATTGAGGAAGAGTTGGAATATCCGGGTCAAATTAAGATTAATCTCATCCGTGAGACCCGGACCGAAGACTACGCAAAATAATTAACGCATAAAAAGCCTTTCCTAATAAATTGGCGAAGACTCCAGGTTCATTCCTGGGGTCTTTCTTTATGTTCATTCTTCAATTCTGTGGTTTTTCTTTTTCATCCCTCTTTTTAAAAGATCGCTTTTGCTTTAAAGAAATTTTTTCTTTTGCGTCCAGGGGAAGATGGCAGTTTTTACAGGCCTTGGGAATTTTTTTCATTGCCCCTAAATGGTAACCACAATTGGGGCATCGCCAAAGGATATAGTCCAGATAAGCGCCTCCAATCCATAAGAAAAATAGAGCAGGAATTTGGATCTTCCTAAGGCTTTGTGAGGTGAAAAAGATAGAAAAAAAAGAAATGATCATTCCCGCTCTTGTTAGAAAAAAGAGAATTCTTGTTGTCCGAAGCTTCATTTTCGCTTGGTCCAATCGTATTGAATTTTTCCGGTCTTCGTTTCCGGAAGGCTTTTTTTCTTATGGGCAAGGTAAATGCCCTCTGTAATCAGCAAAAAGACCAGGGAAACCAGCGAGACAATCATCCCCTGGAAAAGATAGGGCTGCTGGTAGCGGAGCAAAATATCATGTGGGCCGGGTTTTATTGGGATCATGATGAGAGCCTCCAAACCCTGTTTAATGGGAACAGGCTTCCCATCTACGAAACAGGACCATCCTTCGTTATAGGGGATGCTAAAGAAAAGATAGGGGGTATTTTCTTGGGCATTGACGGTTCCTTCGATTCGAGTATCTGTCCTCGAGGTTAATTGGAAGCCGGTAGAAGACTGAAAACGTACTGCCTCGCCCCAGGCTTTTTCATCAAAGGAAAAAAGAGAGATATTATTCACCGTCAGTTCACTTTTTTTCTCATCGATTTCAACTTCCAGGCTATGGATGGCATTCTCGTCCGCAGCTGAAGAAACATTATAAACCTGAGAATGTTTTACCCAACCCGATCGTTTATTGAGAAGGGGCTTGCCATCCAGATAAAGCTTAGAGTTATTGTCCTTTAGGGTTTCTGAAACGGTAAGATAATGGGAGCTTCCTTTTGTGGTTCGGAATGAATAAGTCAGTGAAGCTTTTTCTCCTTCTTTTATTCTTTCAAATCGGCTAAGTCCATTTTGTCCCACGCTTTGACGAAGATTCTTCAGCTCAGGAGCAGAAATCTTTTCACGTTTAAAGTAGTTGATCTCCGTTTTTCCTCCGTCGATGAAATTTGCGATGATCTCCTGGTTATCAAGAGGATTGCGATGTTCAAAGCGAAAATGAAGGATCGGATTTTCAGCTAAAATCCCCAGGGGCATTGACTGATTTTGCTTGTAAATCTTAACAAATTCGGTTTCTTTGATCATTTCCATGTCAGAAAGATCGGGGCGAAAGGACTGATCCTTTAGTCGTCCCATTCCCGGCTGTGTGCTTTGGGGATCGTATTTGCCTTGGAGATAATATTGGATCGCAAATAGCCCGTCTGTCACCTTTGTGGGATTGGTTCCGTTGCATGAATTTTTTGTAACACAAAAACCTAAATTTCCTAAGAGTTCAATGGTGCTTCTTTCCAAGGTCGAATTGAAATGAGTAAGTCCGGGGTAATTAAACCGCATCCCATCGTTATTATCGTGCATAAAGGTTTTTTCCAGCCGGTAGAAGTTTTTATGATCAGGACGCAGATCCTGAAGGGCTTCTTCCATGATCTCATGAAAAAAGGAGAATTCGCTTAATGACTCATAGGAAAACGATGAAAAATGGACGCTGGCGTTAAAGGTAATCTCTGCAAGGCTAAGGGTCATAAGACCAACAAGGAGGAATTGCTTTTTTACCTTTTTTCTCTTTTCCGGATGAAGATAGAGATAAAGAAGGAAAAGATGAATCAGCCCGAGAAACAAAGCAAAAATAACGTGCCAGACGCTCATGAAATCTTTAAATCGGTCGATAGAAAGCCAAAGGTAGAGATAAAGGCCAATATAGATGCCGGCCGCGGCGTAAAAAGCGACTTTCGGCGTATACCGAATTCTTTTCCAGGCTCTGTGGCTTGTGATTAAAATAAAAAAACTAACGAGCCAGGAAAAGCGATATTCATACCAGATGGGATGCTGCATGCCATGCCAAAAGATATTGATCGCATCTACATTCATTGACAGCGCCATTGCCAGGAAAATGAAAAGGGTCATTCCTTTTTCTTTAAATGAAATGGATTTTTGGAAAAAATAGAAGATCAACAAAAGATTGGGGAGCGTTCCAACAAAAAGATTGGGCAAACCACTCGGTACTTCTTTGTAGGAAAACGCACCCGGAATCATTTTGGCAAAAATATCAAGGGGAGGATAATTCAAAGACCAGCGCGGGGTCAGGTCGCTGGTATAGGTGCCTTTACTCAGTTGGATAGAGCCGAGGGTTGGAAAAAGAAGGATGCAGGATAGACCACCAGCGATAACGGAATAACCAATAAAACGGATAAAGGCAGTTCCTTTCGCCTGAAAAATTTCTTTTTGTGTTGCCTGGGAAGGAGCGGGCAAGCGAGTCAGGCTGTATAAGCAATATAATCCGAGGAAGAGACAGCCCATAAATGCGATATAAAAATTGGTGAGGATCATCACGGTTAACGAAAGGACATAGGGGAGGGGACTAGCCCCATCCAGCATCTTTTCCATAAAATAAACCACCAGGGGAAAGAGCAGAATAACGTCCAGCCACATATGATTGAGAAAATTGGCTGTGGAAAAAGACAAAAGCCCATAAAGGGTAGAAAAGAGAACCAGAGAAAATCCCTCGCCCCGTTCATGATGGTAGAGGAGAATGGAGAAATTTAAAGAGGCCAGGCCAACTTTAATCAGTTGTGTTATTTCAATGATATAAGGAAGATCTTTGGGCGGAAAAAGAAAGAAAAGAAGATTCAAGGGACTAAGCATATAGTAGGCAAAGGTCCCAGCCATTTCGCCGCCAAGAGCCTTATTCCAGTTATAAAAAAAAC
The DNA here is from genome assembly GCA_902489375.1 of uncultured Tissierellia bacterium. GTDB lineage: Bacteria > Bacillota > Clostridia > Tissierellales > Peptoniphilaceae > CABTZP01. Next base: position 22,424 of record CABTZP010000005.1, read on the forward strand.
CACCTGGCGAATGAAAAGCGTGGCGAAAAGCTTCATAAAAGCCGACATACTCATGGCGAAGGTCGACCGCCATGGTCGTATTAGGACCAAAGGGAAAGATCCCCGCACTGGCCAGGGCTGGAATGAGCAAAACCATGGGCAAAAGAAAGGAGAGGAAAAAATACAAAAATTTCTCTTTCTTCCTCTTTTCTGTTTTCTCTAAAAGGCGTGCCTGTAGGATTGGGGTAGAACCGCAGCGGATTTCTTGAATCATCTGGTCCATACTTTCTTTTTTATCTAAAGGGGTATGCCGGCCCAGAAGGGATGGATGGCGTTTTTCTGAGCCGGCTTGAAGATATTTTCTATTTTTTAAGCTCCTGGCTTATAGGAATCTCGCAAACTGACAATTTCATTAAAAATTCGGCACTGGGCGGTAGACTTTCGATCTTCGATGTAATAGCCTCTGCGCATAAACTGATAACGGATTTCTTTCCCAGCCTGCTCAAAGACCCATGGTTCAACATAGGCCGGTTTAATCCGCTCCAGGGAGTTGGGATTTAATAAATCCTTATCGTCCCGTTCGTCAGCATCTGGATTTTCAACTAAAAACAAGGAATTGAAATGGTGAATTTCGCATTCCATCGCATCTTTAACAGGGACCCAGTGAATGGTCCCTTTAATTTTCCGACCATCCTTGGCGTTTCCCCCTTGACTTTCAGGATCATATTGGGCATGAACAATCGAGACTCTGCCTTCTGGATCACATTCGTAGGAGGTGCAGCGAACGATAAAAGCGGATTGGAGCCGTACTTCATTTCCCACAAAAAGACGAAAATATTTTTTAGGCGGGTCAATCATAAAATCTTCTCGTTCGATCCAAAGCTCTTTTCGGAAAGGAACCTGATGGGTGCCCATGGATTCATCTTTGGGATGGTTGCGGATTGTGCAAAGGAAGGTTTCATCCTCAGGGAAATTATCGATAACCAGTTTTATTGGATCAATGACCCCCATCACGCGGGGAGCATGCGTATCTAAATCCTGACGAACGCAGTATTCCAAAAACTTCATATCGATTATGGATTCTTCCTTCGTCACCCCAATTTGCTCAATAAAGTCACGGATGCTTTTGGGGGTGTAGCCCCTTCTTCTCATGCCGGACAGGGTGGGGAGACGGGGATCATCCCAGCCATCAACCAGGCCATTTTCCACTAAATAGCGGAGCTTTCTTTTTGACATTACCGTGTGCGTTAGATTTAAGCGGGCGAATTCAATCTGTCGGTTATCCGTGGATAGACCAGAATGGTCACGAAACCAGTTATAAAGCGGTCGGTGATCTTCAAATTCCAGAGAACAGAGAGAATGCGTGATTCCTTCAATGGAATCCTCCAGGGGATGAGCAAAGTCATACATGGGATAAATGCACCACTTTGACCCTGTCCGCGGATGGGGAAGGTGGGCAATCCGGTAAATGACCGGATCCCTCATATTGATATTTCCAGAAGACATATCAATCTTTGCCCGGAGCGTTTTTTCTCCATCAGCAAATTCGCCAGCTTTCATTCGAGCAAAAAGATCCAGATTCTCCTCAACGGTGCGATCTCGGTAGGGACTGGGTTTTCCGGGCTCAGTTAAGGTTCCCCGATAGGCGCGAAGCTCTTCGGAGCTTAGGTCATCCACAAAAGCTAAGCCCTTTTTAATCAGATCAACTGCGCACTGGTACATTACATCAAAGTAATCGGAAGCATAAAAGAAGCGATCCGCCCAGTCAAATCCAAGCCAATGGATATCTCGGATGATGGCCTCCACGTACATTTGATCTTCTTTTGAGGGATTGGTATCATCCATTCGAAGGTTGCAGAGGCCGCCATATTTTTCCGCAGTCCCAAAATCCAGGCAAATGGCCTTGGCATGGCCAATGTGGAGAAAGCCATTTGGCTCCGGGGGAAAACGGGTGTGCACTTTCTTGCCTTCTGTTCTCCCGCCAGGCGCGATCTCTTCGTCAATAATTTGGTGGATAAAATTAGTAGAAGAAGAATCTTTTGGTAAAATTTCTTCTTTCTCCTTGATTTCTTTTTGGATTTGCGTCATAAACTCATCCTCCTCATCAAATGAAACCATGATAATGATCTTATTCTATCATGTTTCCATCCATTTCCGGTGATTATAAGCATGATAATCAAAGTTACCTATAGGATTATTTTTTTCTTATTTCGTTCATAAAGAAAAAAAATGAAAAA